>DATHOT010000100.1:0-2580 GCA_035484655.1 Bryobacteraceae bacterium
CACCTTCGCAGCCAAGTCCGCCGTGATTCGCTGCCCGGTGAGCAACTTTTCCGCCTCCGGCACTCGCCACGGTATCGGTGCGACGCCGCCCACAACCACACGAGCCGACCGGCACGTCTCCCCATCCATCTCTAGCACCACCGCCGCGCTCACCACCGCGTGCGTCCACGCCTCGCGATCCAGCACCTTGTGATATGTGCCGCGCGTTCCTGGCCGCGGCGCAGGCAACAGGATCGACGCCAGCACTTCATTGTCCGCAAGCACGTTTTCCTTTGCGGCGTCCTTCTGCGGCAGCGTGAAGAAATCAGCCGCCGTGACCGTCCGCTCGCCCGATGGCCCCACGATCCGGAACTTCGCGTCTAGCGCCACCAGCGCCGGCGCCGTATCCGATGGATGCACGATAAAGCTCGGCCCGCCGCCGAAAATCGCGTGAAACTGATTCTCACCGTTGATCGAATAGCAAGTGTTGCCGCCGGCTTTGTAGCACTTGAAACCGTTGCGATAATACCAGCACCACGGGCGCTGGCAAACATTCCCCGCCAGCGTGCCGACATTCCGGATCTGCGGCGTTGCGACGCTTTCGGCCGCTTCCGCCAGTACCGCGTACTGCCGACGGATCACCTGATGCCGGCTCAGCGCGTCCAGCGTAATCAACCCGCCGATATTCCAGCCGCCGCTCGCCTGCGCCACCTGATCCAGCCCACGGACCGCTCTCAAACTGATCAACACATCCGGCGACACAATCCGCTCTTTCACTATCCCCAGCAGATCGCTTCCCCCGCCGGCGATCGCTATACTCCGGCCACCGGCCTGCGCGTCCTTAATCATCGTCAGCGCTTGCGGGAGATCCCGCGGATTCGCATTCGCAAACGTCTTCATGCCATCACCCCCACGATTTTGTCTCTGGTAATAGGCAAGTCTTTCATCCTCTTCCCGATCGCATTGAAGATGGCGTTCCCCACCGCCGCCACAGCCGGAACCTTGCTCGCCTCGCCCATGCTCTTGGCGCCGAACGGCCCGTAGCCATCATCGTTCTCGATGAACATCACTTCGATATTCGGTGCATCCCGATGCGTCAGCACGCGGTGCCCGTAATATCCCGCCGTCAACGCCTGGCCGTGCTGCGGATCGTACAGCAGCTCCTCGTGCAGTGCCATTCCAATCCCCATCGTCGCAGCGCCCTTGATCTGCGCGACCGCCGTCAGCGGATTCATGATGCGCCCACAGTCGTGTACCGCCAGGTACCGGACCACTCGCACGCGCCCCACCTCGGCATCCACTTCAACTTCTACGAAGTGCGCTCCAAACGACGCTCGGACCTTCCCACCCTCCACCGTGGGATTTGGCCCCGCCGACGCCACCAGCGTGTCTTCTCCCTTCGGCAACCCGTTCGCGGCGATCTTGCGCTTCAAGTCGCGCGCTGCTTCTACCACGGCAGTCCCGGTCATGATCGTGGTGCGGCTCCCCGATTCGCCCACCGAATACGGGCACCGGTCGGTATCGCCCCACACCACTTCCACCTTCGATAGCGGTACATCCAGCGCCTCGGCCGCGATCAGTCCCATAGTCGTCTTCGCGCCCGCGCCCACGTCCGTAACGCCTACGTGCACCTTGTACTCGCCCTTCGCATTGACGTCGATCACGGCGTTACTTCGCCCCAATCCCGATCGAAACGCCAGGAACGAGAAGCCGACACCGCGCTTCACCGGACCGGAATCGGAACCAGGCTGCGGACGCCAGCGCTTCTTCCAGTCAAACGCCGCCATGCCGCGATGGATGCATTCTTCGAGTGAATAATTCGTGTATTCGTTCTGATCGCCGGCCTTGCGAGTCATGTTCTTCAACACGAACTCCACCGGGTCCATCTTCATCTTGTAGGCAACATCGTCCATCATCGACTGAATGCCGAAATGCCCCTGCGGATATTCGGGCCCCCGGAAATTCCCCGAAACAGTCTTGTTCGTGTAAACCGGATAGACGGCCGTCTCGACATTCGGGCACTGATAAATCTCAATACCGCCAATCGCCCCCGAATTCTTGCGATACCCGCCCATGCCGCTATAACCGCGGAGTTGAATCGCCTTGAGTGTGCCGTCGTTGCTCACTCCGACCTTGTAATACTGAATGGTCGGCCAGCGGCCATGCATCCCGATGTAATCTTCTTTGCGCGAAAGCTCCAGCTTCACCGGCGCGCCGGTCTGTTTGGCCAGCATCGCGGCAATCAGGTCGGCATCCTGATTCTGGTTCTTGTTGCCGAAATTGCCGCCCATATATTGGCAGACCACTCGCACATTCTCGTCCGGTATTCCTAAATCGCGCGCCATGTCGTGCCGGCAGTTTGCGATGCCTCCCGTCGGCGTGTGTACCGTCAGCTTATCGCCCTCCCAATGCGCCACCGAGGTCCGCGGCTCCATCTGGGAGTTGTGCACGAAGGTCGTCGTATAACGATCCTCGAAAACATGATCCGACGCCGCGAATCCATCCTGGATATTGCCGCGCTTCACGCCGATCGGTTTCGCCTCGTTCTGCGCATTCAGCGAGAGATTGCCCTCCGGCCAGATCTGGACCGCATTAGGCTTC
>DATHOT010000101.1:0-10573 GCA_035484655.1 Bryobacteraceae bacterium
CCCTGATCGTTCAGATAATAAAACGCCCCAAAGACCAAGTTGACGCCGACAATGCCAAGCGCTTGTTGCTGCAGGACGTTCTCTTTATCCCACATCCTGACGTGCAGGATAATGACACTCGGCGGCGTATTTGGTTCGGATTGGAATCGGACGCCCATCCAGCCATGGGCTTCATTGGTCCCCTTAAAGCTCTTGGCGGCTACGGTGTCGGCGAATACGAAAAAAGCGGTGCGATCGCCACGGACGGCGTTCAGGCGTTCAATCAATAGCTCGTACTCGTAATCGTGCATAATTCCCAAGCGTTCTCGCGAGACATACCGGATGCTCTTGCCGTAAATCGCATCGCTGAATTTCATGTCGTAGGCTGAGATCGACTTCGCGATCGTTCCGGCTGCTCCCCCTGCTTGGAAGAATTGTCGAGCAACTTCCTGTCCGGCACCGATCTCCGCGAACGTCCCGTACTTAGCCTCGTCGAGATTCACCGTTAAGGCTTTGCGATTCGTCGTTAAAAGCTCCGATGATTCCATGGGGTAACTACCTCAATTTAAACCAAGAAACGATGAAGGACACCTAGAATTGAATAGGAAGTGCTGTTGGGTGCCTACCTCTTCACGGACGTAACGCGGGGACAAAAGGACCAATACCGACCGCAGTTCACTCTGCAATTCATCGGTCCGAAACGGTGGCGGCGGTTCAGCCTAGACCCTAGATGTCCAATCCCCTCTTCGAGCATCCAATCCTCCATTCGCCATTATGCCTATCCTGTGCGTCATTGGGAGAGTACATCAGCGGATTTTCATTCAAATCTGCGACCATGGAATCGCAAATCATCCAAGAATTTCGACCCAGGCTCGACGCTCGTCATGAGCAAGTGGTCCCTGGCCCGCGTGCAGGGGAGGAAACGTGACCCACGCTGTCGAGCGCCCGGATTCTGTCGGAATGAGCGCCCGCCGCCTTGAGCGCGTCCGGCCGGCAATGCAAGCTTACGTCGACCGCGGCGTTTACGCGGGCGTCAGCACGCTGATCGCGCGTCGCGGCAGGATCGTGCACTCGGAGCAGTTCGGCTGGCGCGACAAGGAAGCGCAGGCGCCCACGTCCGCCGATACGATCTTCCGCCTCTACTCGATGACGAAGCCGATCGTTTGCGTGGGCCTCATGACGCTGCTCGAGGAGGCGCGCTGCACGCTCTTGGATCCCCTGGCGAAATTTGTTCCGGCCTTTGGCGGGGTTAAGGTGCTGGAGGCGGACGGCAGTCTGGTCAACCCGGCGCGCCCCGTCATGCTGCGCGATTTGATGACCCATATGAGCGGCCTGACCTACCATTTCGTCGATGAATCCCCTCTCGGCAAAATGTACCAGGGGGCCAAGTTACTGGACGCCAAATGTCCGCTGGAAGCCGCCATCGACGACCTGGCGCGCTTTCCGCTCGCTTTCCAGCCGGGCTCACGCTGGCGCTACAGCGTCGGCATCGACGTCGTCGCCCGCGTGATCGAGGTGATCTCCGGCCGTCCGCTCGGCGCCTTCCTGCGCGAACGCTTATTCGAGCCGCTGGGCATGGTCGACACGGCGTTCGGCGTCCCGCCCGAGAAGCGAAACCGCCTGGCGGCGATGTACGGCCGTCCGGACGTGCTTGCGCCCGGCGTGACCATGAGCAGCGCGCTCGAGGCCTGGGCGAAGGGCGTCAACGACCGCCTCGACGTCTCGCAGTCTTACCCGGTCGATTCGCCCGATGTGTTCGTCCGCGGCGGCCACGGCCTGTTTGGCACGATGGGCGATTATTTTCGCTTCGCCCAGATGCTGGCAAACGGCGGACGCCTCGACGGGACGCACATTCTCGGGCGCAAAACCCTGGCGCTCATGCACGCCAATCACGTCCCGGCGGCGCTCCTCCCCCTCGACGTCGGCGGCGTGCCCCTGCCCGGCTACGGTTTCGGCCTTGGCTCGCGGCTGGCGCTCGACGTCGCGCAGACTGGCGCCCCGGGCTCGGTCGGCGAGTTCGGCTGGGCGGGGGCGGCGAAGACCCACTACTGGGTCGATCCGCAGGAGGAGCTGGTCGGGCTCTTCATGACCCAGTCAATGATGAGTTTCGACCTGCCGGAGCTCGATCTGCGCACCCTAGCCTATCAGGCGATTGAGGACTAGGTGTAGCGGCCTGAGAACATACGGGTGCATCATCAGACTGGTCGGCCAATCGACTCCTTTTTGGGATTTACCTTCGCAAGGCAAGTATCAGCGCCGCATCCTGCCGATTATATTGATAGCCGAAACCGAACGTCAGCGGCTTTGGCGAGCTCGTGGCATAGTACTGGCGAAGATCCGGTTGATAGAAGTTTTTGAACAGGTTGATTGGTCCGGTGTAGGTACCGAAGAACCGTAAAGTCCATTTTGCAGGGGTAAAGTAGCGGAGCGGAATGCCAGAGTCATCCTGAAGGATCGACGCGCTAACCCCTAGCAAATAGTTACGGGCGATATTAAAGCCGTTTTGGTGCAGCAGATAAGAGTCGGCCTTTAAAAAACTATTTGTCGGGCTGAGGCTATTGCAAAAACGAAGCACTGACGAATTCCTCTTCAGCCCATCATCCGAAAGATCTGCGGAGAAGTAGTACAAAACTTTGTGGGCGCCCGTAGCAGGATCTAAAAATGTAACTTTGACGCCACGAGTGCCTCCTTTGCCCAGGGAGTTGTAGTCCACGTTCAAAATCTCCTTCCCTGAGCGAGCAAGAAAAACGAAGATAATCGGCAGGACACCCTTGAGCTGAGAGCGCTGCGAGTATTCGCGCAAATCCTGTGTCTCGAAGTAGCCGACGTTAAGAATCGTGTTCAGCGAGACTTCGATGTTCTGAAGAGTATTCTGCAACAACGCCAGCGGCAGGGATTGGAGTTCCGGGATCGACTCGACCGGCTCCAGACTGACAAGGACATAGGTGCTGCAGTCCGGATAAAACGTGTCGGCGTAGAGGAAGTCCGGCCCGCTGAAGAAATAAAGACAAGTACGACTGAATCTTGTGACCGGCGCGAGGAACTCGGCTCGCCAGATGCGAATGTTGCTGAGTTGGACCTGGTCAAGTTTGGAGAAAGCGGCAGTCATAGCGTTGGAGTGCGCGATCCAGCGTGGGTCTCTAGTCAATCTGGTCAGCGGTGATTCCGCCGAAACCGGCATCCCGGCGAGGTATCGAGCAGCATCGGTTGCGCTGGATCGTTGAATGATCTGCTGCTGAATTGGCTGTTGACCGGGGAGGGCCGGAAGTCCCTGTGTTGGAGCGGCTGGCCGCCCTGGCATTCCGGGCGCAGACAATCGAGTTAGCGGCGGAGCTAAATCCTGTGCCTCGGCGGTGGCTAGAGCCATCCATGCGATTAAAGCGAAACTTTTAACAATGTTTCCTCGACTCTTAGTTTCTGCCATTTTCACTCCGTAGATCTCAAAACACCACGTATTCTAGGTCTTGTTCGGATCAAAGGGATAGTTGAGGAAGGATGATGGATTCAGAGCATATCGGTTGTCACTGAAATATTGGGTAATGTCAACATTGGGGACGGATGCAACCACCCGAAAAACAGAGCGACTCCTTGCTGCGGGTTACCCAAAACACCCCATCGCTATTAAGCACACCCAGGTGGATGAAAATCAAGGTAGGCGCGATCAAAGATAACGATCTCGCCCGGTTTGACTCCGGCGCAGACTTCCGCGGCGCGAATACCGGCGGCGGCCTTGCGCCCACTCGACCGGAAGTTCGCCGCGCATCGGAAACGCGCTTATTTAGGCCTAGGGGGGAGGCAAATCACATGTCGGCCGTACTGGTATGAGAAGCTATGATCTTCCAGCCGTTATCAATCTTTTGGAGGTTCATGGTGGTGTTCCCCACCACCCGCTGCCTGGAACTCGGGAAAGAGACCGACCACCAGGTGAGGGCTAGTGCGAGATCCGGCTTCAGCAACTTGACTTGGATGCGTGTGGGTTGGATGAACCCCATCGCATTACGATCCGGATACCCGTTCACGTAGGAATCATGCAGTTGATGCCAGCCGCTAAACTGCTCAGCATCGATGACAACTAACAGATCGGGTGATTTGCGGTAAGCCTCCAAATGTCCCTCGATGTCGTGCGCATTCCAGCGATCGAGCATGTTGAGCAGGACCTCATAGACCTGCTGGGCATCGGACTTGGAAACGCTTGAATTCCCACGGAGCGAGTCGAATTGCCACCCGTTCTGCCCCTGCGCCCTCACTGGCAGACAGAAAGACAATGCAGAGATTGCCACAATTTTGAGGTAAGTCTCGACGCGTTGTGGCAACATAAGATTGTAAGATAATGCGATAACGCGTGGACGAATTTTACCGCATATATCGAAATTTAGGTTTGTTACATTATTCGCTGGCGAGAGCGTTGTTATTGCTTCAGTGAATCCCAGCTAGCGCAGGAATTGTGTTTTCTGTTTTAATCTAGCGGGCGATCCGCATAAGCCGATTCGCCTGGGCGATTAGTCAAAACACCCAGACCAGCTTCAACGAAGGCTCCCCGCGATCTTCTGCATTGCTGAGCGCCTGCTCAAAAAAGTCGAGGCAATGCTGCCGCGCAAGCTTCGCCAGGCAAGAGTACACCGAGCTCCGAGTCGCAGGGGTCACGCCTTCGAACAGCGCCACCAGAGCGCAGTTGTGATTGGCTGTTTGCGCCAGTCGCTCATCGATTAGCGCACGGATTTTAGCCGAAAGCTGTCGATCGCCGCGGAGAGAGATCATGAGGAGATCAGCCTCGGCGAGCGCGGAAGCCGCCCGGATGTTGACTTTCGGCTCCTGCAGGACGTCCAATCGCCACATCGAGTTCCGGAATTCCAAATCATTCCCGAGTTCCTCGGCGACGTAGTCGAGACCTTTCTTTGCCCGCGTCCCAGTTCCAAGATCCTCGTACATGATCACGACATTGAATGGGGTAGGCGGACTCCGGCGGCCAGAGAGCATTTCCAGGGAAAGGTGCATAGGAACCCCATTTTTGCCTCTATCTTCGAGCTCTGACAATTGGGCCTCTTCCCAATTCGGACCTCAGGAAATTTCCGATGTCCATCGGCGCCCAAAGTTGCTCCGTCACCGCGCATCCTGCGTCTCGACCCAGCGGGCGGCAAATGAGATCAACTCGGTCATGGTTTGTAGGTCGAGCTTTTCTTTGACACGCGCGCGATGGGCTTCGACGGTCTTGGTGCTCAAATGCAATTCATCCGCGATTTGGACAGTGCTTTTGCCTCGACCGATTAGCTGAAAGACTTCCCATTCGCGGTCGCTCAGGCGCTCGATCGGCGAAGCTTTGGTGCGCTGGCCGACGACGTTCTCGAGGATTCGGGCCGACATTTTGTCGCTTAGGTAAATGCCCTTGGCCAACACCTGCCGAATTGCCCGCATCATCGTCGGACCGTTTTCCTGCTTCATGATATAGCCGCGGGCGCCCGCATGCAGGACCCGCTCAGCGTAAAGCGATTCGTCGTGCATCGAGATAACGAGAATCAACATACCCTGCTGCAGCGCGCAGATGTCTTTGATGAGCTCGATCCCGTTAGGTCCAGGTAAAGTGATGTCGGCCAGCACGAGATCGGGCTTAAGCTTCGCGACGGCATCCAGCGCCTGGCCGGCTGTCTCTGCCTCGCCACAGACGATTAAGTCGCGCTCACGGCTGATCAACGTGCGCAGACCCTCCCGCATCATCGGGTGGTCATCGACAATCAGGATGCGATGACGGCTTTGGGAGGGCATCTTTTTACGAATCTTTTGATCCGGGCTGCTTGGAGAAACAACAGCTCACGCACATGCCTCGTCTGCCGGCGCGGCCGATTTCCAACGACGCGCCGATCGTAGCCGCCCGGTATTTCATTATCTGCAAGCCCGTACCCTGATTCTTCGTATAGGGCTCAGGAAGACCAAGCCCATCATCGGTGATCGTTAGGATACATTTGTCCTCCGACTCCGCGAGGCAGATAACGATTTTCTTTGCGCCGCCATGTTTAACAGCGTTGGTGACTGCCTCCTGAGCAATGCGATATAAATGCATTGCGACGGTGTTGTCATCGACCCCAACGCACCCGTCGAAACGGAATTCACAGATAATCTGGAACAGTTTCGCGGAGTTTTCCGCTAGTTCCTGCAACGCTACCACTAGACCGTCTGATTCGAGTGCGACCGGGGATAGACCGCGCGCAATATTCTTCGTGTTCGTAATAGCGTCGCGGATGCGCGCGGCAATCAAGCTCGCTTGTTCGGCTTCGGGTTTCGTTTTGGCCAAAAGGTCGCGTTGCAACACATCGCCCATCAGCTGGATCCCTGCGAGGCGCTGGCACAGATCGTCATGCAGGTCTTGACCGATGCGCCGCTGTTCGCGCTCGCTGACGGCGAGGATCTCCTCCTCAAGCCGCTTGCGTTCGGTGATGTCGCGCGCTACGGACGAGGCGCCAACTATCCTGTCTTCGCAGTTTCGGATGGGACAGATCGTCAGGGATACATGAATTTCCTTCCCATCCTTGCGACGGCGCACGGTTTCATAACTGCTGATAGCCTCTCCCAGCGCGAGCCCACCAAGGATCTGCGGGATTTCATGCCGGCGGTCGGTTGGAACCAGAATGGAGATAGGTTGGCCGATGACTTCGTTTTCGGCGTAACCGTATATCTTTTCGGCTCCTTTGTTCCAGCTCGTGATGATTCCGTCCAGAGTCGTCCCGAGAATCGCGTCGTCGGAAGATTCCACGATGGCTACCAGTTCACGAATTCGTTCTTCCGCTCGCTTGCGCTCCGTAATGTCCGCACTGCAGCCGACCATTCCTGGCACACGGCCCGATTCGGTGGACCGGGGAACCGCCCAGCTATCGACCCATCGCCATTCATCATCCCTGCGACGGACGCGACCCTCGGCGTGAAATGGCTGGCCGGCAGCAGACGCAGCAATAAAATTCTGACTGTATGACTCGTAGTCATCGGGGTGAACGAGGTCCTTCCACTTCTGCCCGGCGACCTCCGCAGGCACGACTTGGAAATATTCCAGGTAAGTCTTATTTGCGAACTCGATGTTCCCGCGATCGTCCGTGATCCAAATCATGACCGGAGCGTTGTCCGCCAATTCCCGAAAGCGCTTCTCACTCTCGAGCAGTGCAGTGGCCGCCGCCCGTCGGAGCCGGGCCATCTCCAGGTGCGTCCCGACGCGCGCGAGGAGTTCTCGGGCGCTGAAGGGTTTTACGAGATAATCATCGGCTCCCGCATTGAGACCCTCAACACGCGCTTCTTCACCCGCGCGAGCCGAAAGCATAATGAGGGGAAGAGTCCGCGTGCGCTCATCCGCGCGGAGTCGGTGAACCAAACCAAAGCCATCTAGGCGTGGCATCATCACATCCGCCAAAACCAGGTCGGGCGGATTGGCCAGGATGCGCTCCAGAGCGGCTTGTCCGTCGGCCACGGTTTCGACTTCATACCGCTCCGCGAGCAGGCGCCGGATGTAATCTCGCATGTCGGAATTGTCCTCAGCGAAAAGGATGCGGGCGGATTGGGGCCGGCCCTGGGAAGTCATAGACGAAATTGTTAAGCCGAGCTCCCCGGAAAAATGGGAGGCGGACGAAGACGTGTCACCCGGCAACCAACGCAGCGCCTCTTCGACAAAAGGCATCGCGCCGAGACTGGTGGAATTGAGCGAGCGCGTTCCGCCTAGGCGTTCCTTCGGCAGGTGGGCATGGCCGCTCGGGATGGTCACTGTGAAAGTGGCACCCTGACCTTCAACGCTTCGCACTTGAACTCCACCGCCGTGAATTTTCGCCAACTCTTGCACCAGTGACAAACCGATACCGGTGCCTTCATGCGTGCGCGAGTCTGTACCTCGAACGCGATGAAAACGTTCGAAGATGTGGGACAATTCGGCGGCCGGAATGCCGGCACCCGTGTCGCTGACTGATAGTTCAACGCGCTCACCGTGCAAGCACAAAGAGACTTTGATTTCACCCTCGAAGGTAAACTTGAAAGCGTTGCTCAGGAGATTTAGCACGATCTTCTCCCACATCTCCCGATCCACATACACCTCCTCCGGCAGCGGCGGACAATCCACGACCAGCCGGAGTCCCGCCTTTTCTATAGCGGATCGGAAGACGCTCGCCAGTTCCGCCGTGGCGGCCGCGAGATCGGTGGGTTCATAGACGACCTCGATCCGCCCGGCCTCGATCCGCGCAAAGTCCAAGAGTGTGTTGACCAGTTTGAGCAGACGCAGGCTATTGCGGTGTACAATCTCGAGGCGCTCGCGCCCCTTCGAATTCTCTCGCATTTCGTCTTCAAGCGGACCAAGCATCAGCGTGAGAGGGGTGCGGAACTCGTGGCTGAGATTGTTGAAGAAGGCGGTCTTGACGCGATCGATCTCCGCAAGCGCTTCGGCTCGTTTGCGTTCTTCCTCGAAGGCGCGGGCATTGGCAATCGCCGTGGCCACCTGGCTCGTGACCAGCTCGCAGAAGTCGCGATAACGGTCGTCGAACTGCAGGCGTGAACTCAATCCGAGCACCAAGAACCCGGCGAACTGGTGCGCCATGTTGGAACGAATCGGCCACACCGCCGCCGAACGTGGCGGGTCCGACCAAGGCCCAGGTGGCACGCTCGACAGCTTTCCTGGCAGATCTTCGACGATCTGCATGGCCGCTGAGCAGACTGTCTCGGCGAGAGGCCATATTGCCTCGCGCGAGGGCTCTCCACTAAGAGCGATCTCGAGCGGACTCCCGGCCTTGCCCATCTCGATGCCGGCAGCACCGGCTAGGTGCGCCTGCCTCTGGTCGCCGTCGAGCAAATAGAGCAGGGCAAAGGGCACGTCTTCCGGGTGCTCGGCCAGCGTCCTGGCCGCGATGACGCAGGCTTCTTCGGCGGTTTTCGCTTCCCCGCACCGGGAACCGAGATCACGCAGCGCTAACCCCCGGCGCCCCCCGACGACCTGCTCGGTGATCTCGTGCACCGTCGCGAGCACGCCGCCGATCCCGCTGGGTACGGTTTCATCGGGCACCGGACTGTACGCAACGGTGAAGTGGGCTTCCTCAAGGCGGTCGTAGCGAATGTACTCGAGCTGGAGGTCATCCATCCACGTGGCGGAGCCGCCATTGAAAGGCGTGTCGATGAGCGGTCTGATGACGTCCCAGATCTCAGGGAAGCATTCGCTCGCCGGCTGGCCCAAGGACGCGGGATGCTTGTCCCCGAGCATCGGCCGATACGGATCGTTATAGAGTTGGCAATAGCAGGGACCCCACCGGAGCAGGAGTGGAAATCGGTTGGCCAGAAGGAGCCGCACCACCATCCGGAGGGCAGGCGACCAGGACTCAACAGCTCCGATCGACGTCTTCGACCAATCCATGGAGCGCATGAGCGCTCCCATCTCGCCTCCTCCCGTGAGGCAGTCGTTGGTGACAGACAATACCGGTTCAGACTGACCTTTCATCGCATTCCGGGGTTAGCCCAACAAAGATACGTAAAGTCCCTAGGATTCCTGGCAACTGCCGGGGCGTAAAGGATTTTCGGCGATTCCGGAACTCCCAAGACAGGACCTGGTTTAGTCGGTCAGTATTGGGGGCTTGATTCCGACCGAATCCTGAAGCTTGTCCTCCGAGAAATCATCCTCTCCCAAGAGATTCAGATGTCCCCAGGCGGCCGCCGACCCATGGGCCGTCGCCTGCAGCAATTCCTCCCGTTTGGCCGGATCATTGATCTCGGCGAGTTTCTGCGACAGATAGATACAGGTAACTCCAGCCGATGATGCAATTCTTGATGAGCCGTTTGCAGACTCCTTCTCCGCCTGCAGGAATTCGCGTGGATTGCCGACCTCCAGGTGGAATGGATCTGCATCCCTTGGTTGACCGGCCAGCGAGTGATCCGATGCGAGCACTCGCGGCTCGTCAAAGATCGGTTCTTCGATCGGTTCCGTCTGGTGCTCGGATGCAAGCCGGCGTCCGGAATATAGCGCGTAGTAACTAAATTGGACAGCCGTTCCCGGCTCTCAACAAACCGATGTGCGTAGCGGGAAAACAATCGTATTTTACCTCCAATGCGCGGAGCGATCCTTTCGTTGTGCCTCCTCCAAACGGTTCTTCTGGCCGTCGCTAACTCGCAGCCGGCGGTGCTTTCGGATTTTGCCGCAGTCCGCCAACGAATGGTCGAGGAGCAACTGTCTGCTCCGGGTCGGGATATCAAGAATCGCCTCGTTCGGGAGGCCATGGCCACGGTGCCGCGTCACGAGTTCGTGCCTGAATCTTTGCGCAAGTTTGCGTACTGGGATGAGCCGCTTCCGATAGGCTACGGTCAGACCATTTCCCAGCCATTCATTGTGGCATTTATGACCGAGCAACTTAACCCCAAACCGACTGATCGAGTCCTCGAGATTGGCACCGGATCCGGATACCAGGCCGCTATTCTTTCGCGGCTTGTAGCCGAAGTCTATACGATCGAGATCATCGAACCTAGCCAAACGAGCCGAGGCAGATCTCAGACGACTCGGATTTCTTAACGTGAAAGTGCTTGCCGGCGATGGTTACAAGGGCTGGCCGGAGTATGCGCCGTTCGACTCCGTCATTGTGACCTGTGCTCCGGA
>DATHOT010000102.1:0-15140 GCA_035484655.1 Bryobacteraceae bacterium
GATGGAGTTGATCTGAATCCACTCCGGCATGTTCTTGGGCGTGACGTTATCCCAATGCTTGCCGCCATCCTGCGTCACCTGCACCAGCCCGTCATCGGAGCCCGACCAGATCATCCCTTTCTTAACGGTCGATTCGGCCAGTGTAAAGATGGTGTCGTAATATTCGATGCTGGTGTTGTCCTTGGTGATCGGGCCGCCCGACGAACCTTGCTTGGATTTGTCATTACGCGTAAGATCGCCGCTGATTACTTCCCAATTGGTGCCGCCGTTGGTGGTCTTGAACACGTGGTCGCCCGCGCAGTAAAGCGTATTGGGATCGTTGGGCGAAAACACAATCGGATAATTCCACTGGAAGCGGTACTTCATCACTTCGGCGCCCGCGCCCATTGGGTTGTCGGGCCAAACGGTCACGTTGCGAAGCTGGCCGGTATGGTGATTGTAGCGGGTGAGCAAGCCGTCATAGGAGCCCGCATAGACGATCTGCGAATCCTTCGGATCGGGCGCCAGCCAGCCGCTCTCGCCGCCGCCGACATCGTACCAGTCCCGCTCACTGATGCTGCCGTCGTCACTGCGGGTGGCGATGCGCACGGTGCTGTTATCCTGCTGCGCACCATAGGCGTGATAAGGAAAATCGTTGTCCAGCGCCACGCGGTAAAACTGCGCCGTTGGCTGCTGGTCCTGGGTCGTCCAGGTCCGGCCGCCGTTGGTGCTGACGTTGGCCCCGCCGTCGTTGCACTCGATCATGCGGTTGGAATCGTTGGGTGCGATCCAGAGATAGTGATTATCCCCATGCGGCGTGCGGATGGAAGTGTAGGTCTTGCCGCCGTCGTCGGATCGATAGAAGCCGGTGTTGACGACGTACACAGTATCTTCCTTCATCGGATCGGCGAAGATGCGCGAGTAATACCAGGCGCGCTGGCGCAGGTTGCGCTGCTCATTCACTTTGGTCCAAGTACGCCCGCCGTTGTCGGAGCGGAACACGCCGCCGTCTTCGGCTTCCACAATCGCCCACACGCGATCGGACAGTTGCGGCGAAACGGTGATGCCGATGCGCCCCAGAATGCCTTTCGGCATCCCGGGATTGCGGCTCAAATCCGTCCAGGTATCGCCGCCGTCGGTGGACTTGAACAGCCCGCTGCCAGGACCGCCGCTTTCGAGATCCCAGGGCGTGCGGTGCACATCCCAGAACGCTGCGTAAATCACGTTGGGACTATTGGGATCGATGATGAGATCGATGGCGCCCGCTTTCGGGCCGCGGGTATAGATCTGCTTCCAGGTCTTGCCGCCGTCGGTGGTGCGGTAAATTCCGCGCTGTTCGTTGGCCGCGAACTGATGGCCGAGGGCGGCGACGAAAACGATATCCGGATTCTTGGGATGAATGCGAACCGCGCCGATGTGATAGGTGTCCTGAAGCCCGACGTTTTTCCAGGTCTTGCCCGCGTCGGTGGACTTATACACGCCGTCGCCCGCCGCCGCGTTGCCTCGAATATCCGGCTCGCCCATGCCGGCGTACACGATGTTCGGATCGGACTCCGCGACCGCGATCGAGCCCACCGAGCCGCTCTTTAGTTGGCCGTCGGAAACCGGGGCCCAGTTTACGCCGCCATCGGTGGTCTTCCATATCCCGCCGCCGGTGCCGCCGAAATAATAGACACCGGGTTGCGAGGTAACGCCGCTTACGGCCACCGCGCGCCCGCCGCGAAATGGACCGATGTTTCGATACTTGAGTTCCTTGAGGGAGTTGAAATCGGGCTGAGCGCTGAGCAACAGCGCGGAAGCGGCGAAAGCGGCGAGAGTTTTCATAAGTCAATTCCAATCTAGCGCACTCGGCGGATCAGTCGCGCCGTCCTTCTACTACGGGCGGTTCGGATTTCGGATGTGTATAATTAGTCATCGGGATACACATCCATGCGGACGAACATCGAGATCGACGATAAGCTGATGCGGGACGCCCTTCGCGCCTCCGGCCTGAAGACCAAGCGCGCAGCCGTTGAGCAGGGCTTGCGGACTTTGTTACGGCTGAGTAGACAGTCGGAGATCCGGCGGCTCCGCGGCAAGCTCGATTGGCAGGGTGATCTCAACGCGATGAGGAGCGACCGTTGATCTTAGTCGATTCGAGCGTGTGGATCGACTACTTCAGGGGAACGATCACCGCTAAAACCGAGCTACTCGATACGCTGCTCGGCCGCGAGCCCCTGGCCATCGGTGACTTCATGCTGACGGAGGTGCTGCAAGGCTTCGCTGACGAACGAGCCTTCAACGCAGCCAGGAAAACGCTGACATCGTTGATGATCGTGGAGCTGGGCGGGCTGAAAATCGCGATTCAAGCGGCGGAAAACTTCCGCACGCTCCGCAGCCGCGGCGTGACTGTTCGCAAGACCATCGACACAGTAATTGCGACCCGGTGCATCGAGAGCGGTTATGAGTTGCTGCACAATGATCGAGATTTTGATCCGTTCGCCAAGCATCTCGGCCTGCGCGTAGTCGTATGACAGCAACTGACATCAGTTACTTAGGGACAACCCCCTAGCTTTGGCGCTTCGCGATCAGTTCTCGGACGGTGGGAACGAGTTCGTGAGGAATATTCATTACGGTCTCGGAAGGCTGAATGCCAGCTTCATCCTCGGCCAGAGCGTCCTCCTCGGTCTGCTCCTCGTAATGAGTTAGAACTCGTCTCACCTTCTGTTCGTCCCAATCGGCTGGAAACTTGCTTTCGCTCATTGTTGCTTCTTCCTCCTGCGCCTGCGAAATGCTGCGAGAGGTTTACCAGCCATATCATAAGCCGTGATGACAAATACGCTACTCGGCTCCGGGTCGGGAACATAGATAACACGCAAGTACCTACCCGAGGCTGTCCGGCCCAGAGCAAATTCTGGCGCCTTCGCGGCGGGGTCGATCCTCGCCGGGTTTCTCCAAGACCTCGATTACCTCGTCCTCACTCACATGATGGTTATGTATATGCGGCAACCCGGTCGCTGGATCGATATAAAATCGCGCTTTCAAGCGTTCGATCCCATTCTAACGCCGAATGCCTTGCAAGAGGCTCACATGTCAGGTCGCTTGTGTTAAAGCGATCGCGCCCAGCACGCCGGCCCGCGCACCCAATCCGGGAGGAACGATCTCGGGAGCCTCGATGTAGCCGTTGAGCAACGCCGACACCTTCGCCCGCACCAAGGGATAAAGTTCCTCGCGCCGCAGGATGCCGCCACCCAAGACAACGCGCTGCGGCGACAGAGTACAGGTCAGGTTCGCGATTCCGAGCGCGAGATAATGCGCTTCCAGTTCCCAGCCCGGGTGGTCCGCGGGCAATTCAGGCGGCAGCTTCGCCCAGCGCGCTTCAATGGCCGGCGCCGCCGCCAGACCCTCCAGGCAATCTCCGTGGTACGGGCAGTTGCCGGGAAAAGGGTCGCGATCGCGATCATGCGGCACGCGCATGTGACCCATCTCCGGGTGCCTGCGGCCGTGCAACAGACGGCCATTGATCATTCCGCCACCCCCTACACCGGTCCCCACCGTCAGATATAGGAACGTGTGAAGCCCTTGAGCCGCTCCCCAGCGGAATTCGCCGAGCGCCGCGGCATTAACGTCGGTGTCGAACGCGACCTTCACGTTCAGCCCCTTGCGAATCGCGCCCACCAAGTCGAAATTTCTCCAGGCCTGCTTGGGAGTGGACGTGATGTAGCCAAAGGTCGCCGATTGTGGATCGGGATCGATCGGCCCGAACGATCCGATGCCCACGGTTTCCACCCGCCCGCGCTCTCTAAAGAACTCGATCACGCGGCCCACGGTTTCTGGGGGCGTGGTGGTCGGAATCTGGACTGAATCCAGATCGGCCGGACCGCTGCCAACCGCACAAACAAACTTGCTCCCACCCGCCTCGATGCCACCGGCTCTGGACACTTTTTCCAGTTTACGTGGTATTAGACGGGATCAAAAATAACCGGCTACAATGTAAGTAGAAATGAACCTCCTTAAAACATCCCGATACGTTTTTGTATTTTCGATGGCGCTGCTTGCAATGGCGCAACAACCTGCTCCCATAAAAGCCGGGGTTCCTCCAGCAGCTCCGCCACCTCAAACGACGTCGGCCCCGGCAGCCCAGCCCGCTGTGGCTCCCGATACGGTCGTACTCACCGTGGGCGCACAGAAACTGACGCGCGCCCAGTTCGAGGAACTGCTGGCGGTGCTACCCGACCAGGTTCGGGCGACGGCCGGTACTCCACATGGCAAGCGCCAACTCGCCGAACAGCTCTCTGAAGTTCTGGCGGTTGCGCAGGAGGCGCGTAAACGCAAGCTGGACCAGAGTCCCGCGGTTCAACAGATGATCGCACTGCAGACCGATCAGGTGCTCGCAAGCGCGTTAGCCCGGCAAATCTCCAGCGAGACCAAGCCGGACGACGCGGCCATGCATGCCTACTTCGATCAGCACAAGTCCGAATTCGAGCGCGTCAAGGCCAGCCATATTCTGATCCGCTTCAAAGGATCCAACGCGCCCGCGCGGCCGGGCCAGAAGGACCTTACCGATGAAGAAGCGCTTGCCAAGGCGCAGGAGATCCGCAAAAAGCTGGTGGACGGCGCCGATTTCGCGGCCACCGCCAAAGCGGAGTCGGACGATGTGGGCTCCGGGTCCAAGGGTGGATCGCTTGGAACCTTCGGCCACGGTCAGATGGTTCCTCCCTTCGAGCAGGCAGCTTTCTCTCTGCCGTTGAACCAGATCAGCGAGCCGGTGAAATCGGCGTTCGGCTATCACATCATCAAGGTGGAAGAGCGAACGTCCAAGAACTTCGAAGAAGCCAAGCCCGAACTCGAGAAACAATTGGGACCGAAATTGACTCGCGAAGCTTTGGATAACATCCATAAGCAGGCCCAGGTGAACCTGGACGACGCATACTTCGGGAAGTAGCATTCACGTTGCGTGCGGCTCCACACCCAGCCCATTATTCGAGCGCAGTGGAGGCTTTCCGCCGGGACGGCTATACCAACATTGAAGAGCATCCGAAATCACTGCCGGAAGCCAAGCTGGCTGCAACCCTCCGCGATGCATACATCATTGGAATTCGGTCCGCGACCCAGCTACCAGCCGAAACTTTCGCCGCCGCGCACACACTGATCGGTGTCGGTTGTTTCTGGATCGGCACCAACCAGGTCGATCTGGACGCCGCCACCGAGCGCGGCATACCGGTCTTAAAAGCTCCTTTCTCGAACACGCGCAGCGTTGCGGAACTGGTGCTGGCGGAAATTATCATGCTGCTGTGGGGCATCCCTCAGCGCAACGCCTCGGCGCATCGCGGCGTTTGGGTGAAGAGCGCCGCAGGATCCTACGAAGTGCGCGGCAAATGCCTGGGCATTGTCGGCTACGGACACATCGGAACGCAGATCGGGTTGCTGGCCGAAGCGCTGGGAATGCAGGTTATTTATCACGACATCGAGACCAAGCTGGCGCTTGGCAATGCTCGAGCCGCGCCTTCGCTTGATCTTCTGCTCGAGGAGACGGGCGAGCGCGCAGCCTCGCTCCAGATCAAAAGCAAACTGGAGGAAGTTCCGGGAACCATCCGCATCCGGATTCTCTACTAGCGCCCGCTGGTTTTCGACATGGCCGCCATCCTCATCTTCGCGATTACCTACCTGGTGCTCGCCATTGGGCGCTTGCCCGGATTCCGGATCGACCGCACCGGAGCCGCCATTATCGGCGCCAGCTTCATGGTGGGCATCAATGCGCTCTCGCTCAATGAAGCATATGCCGCCATTAATTTCGACACCATCATCCTGCTGTTCGGAATGATGATCGTGGTCGCGAATCTGCAGCTCTCCGGTTTCTTTTCTCTGGTGGCCGAGCGTGTAGTCGAGCACGCCCATAGTCCGGTGGTGCTGCTGGTGTCAATCGTGGCCGTGGCGGGCGTCTTCTCGGCCTTTTTCGTCAACGACACGATGTGCCTGGTGCTGACGCCACTGGTGCTGGAGATCGCTGAAACGCTCGACCGCAATCCGGTTCCCTACCTGCTCGCGGTGGCCATGGCCTCGAACATCGGCAGCGTGGCGACCATCACCGGCAATCCGCAGAACATGATGATTGGCAGCTTTTCGGGCATCCCCTATCGCCACTTTCTAGCGATCCTTGCTCCCATCGCCGCGGTTGGTCTGGTTCTCTTGGTACTGGTAATTTACATCGCCTTTCGCGATGAGTTTACCGCGGCCGGTCCGGTGAAAATCTCGAAACAGCCGGTTAGGGTGGATCGTGGGTTGATGTTGAAATCGATCATCGCTTCTCTGGCCATGATCGTCATGTTCTTCGTTGGCTGGCCGGTTCCCAAAGTGGCCGTCGTCACCGGCGCAGCGTTGCTGATAACGCGCCGCGTCGATCCGGAGAAAGTTTACCGCAGCATCGATTGGGGACTGCTGGTGATGTTCGCCGGACTGTTCATAGTGATCGCGGGCATCGAAAAAACATCTCTCGAAAACGACCTGGCCGCTCTGGCCGGACAATTGCATCTGGAAAACGTTTTTCTGCTAAGTGGATTTTCAGCCGTGTTGTCGAATCTGGTGAGCAACGTGCCGGCCGTCCTGGTTTTCAAGCCGCTGGTTGGACATCTTGTGAATCCGACCCGGGCCTGGCTCACGCTCGCGATGTCTTCGACCCTGGCGGGAAATCTCACACTGCTGGGCTCGGTCGCCAACCTGATCGTAGTTCAACAAGCGCGCGCTAAAGTACGCATCGGATTCTGGCAGTATTTCCGGGTCGGCGCCCCTCTGGCAGTGCTGACTATCCTGTTTGGCGCAGCCTGGATCGCCTATGTTCGGACCGACGGCCTCTAAGAGCCCGATAATCTCGCGTCCAGATCAGTCCAGTGCGTCAGCGTTGATCTCGATTACGTGCCGGTCCGGATCGATAATGTAAATCTGCGGATATCCGGCGGTCGGCCTGGGTTTGACCTCCATCCTCCGGAAATCACGATCGTCCGATCCCTCCCGGTAGCCTTTGCCGCGCAGGAATTCCAGCGCGCGTTTGTAACTCGGGACCCGCACTGCAAAATGAACATCGCGCGTGTCGATTCCTTTGCCAGGAGCGCGGAAGGTTGCGTCATCATGCACGATGAGATGCAAATGCTGAGCGTCGCCGATCTCGAACCAGGCGCCTGGAAAAGGAAATGGCGGCCGTGCGATTTCTTTCAGGCCGAGGATCTCGTGATAGAACTGCTTTGACCGGTCCAGATCGGTTACCGTGAGGGTGACGTGATGAAGAAGTGCAATTTCCATGACAAGAGTCAGAGCGGACTAAGCCTTCACCAACATCTTCCCGGTGTTTTCGCCCTGCAGCATCCCGATGAAAGCCTTCACCGTATTCTCGAACCCCTCCACTACCTCCTCGCGATGCTTCAGCTTTCCCTCCCGCAGCCACTGCGCCATCTGCTTGATTCCTTCGGCCCAGCGATTCTGGAATCGAGTGATTATGAAGCCTTCCACCTTCAACTGTTTCACCAAAACTTGGGTGAGTATGCGTGGCCCGGGCTCGATCTTCTCCAGGTTGTATTGCGAGATCTGACCGCAGATCGACATGCGTCCGAAAACATTCATAAGTGGAAACACAGCGTCGGTGATTGCACCGCCCACGTTGTCGAAATAGCAGTCGATACCTTTCGGGCAAAGCTCTTTCAGCGTTGCGGAATAATCGGTCGTGGTCTTGTAATTAAACGCGGAGTCACAACCTAACTCGTTCGTGAGCCACCCGATCTTCGAATCGGCGCCGGCGATTCCGACTACGTGGCAACCTTTGATCTTCGCGATCTGCCCCACTAATGACCCAACCGCGCCGGCCGCTCCCGACACTACCACGGTTTCGCCTGGCTTCGGCTGGCATATGTCGAGAAACCCAAAATAGGCCGTCATCCCCGGCATGCCGAGCACGCCCAGAGCCGTCGACACCGGAGCGAGCTTCGGGTCGAGTTTCGGCAGGCCCGCAGCCTTCACCGCCGCGTATTCTTGCCAGCCCCAATACCCAAGAACGAAATCGCCGGGCGCCAGTTCACTGCTGCGCGATTCCACGACCTGACCAACCGCTGCCCCGGCCATGACATCGCCGATGTTCACCGGATCGGCATATGTTTTCACGCCAGTGATACGCCCTCGCATGTAAGGATCCACGGAAAGATAGACGGTTTTCACCAGCACCTGCCCTTCGCCGGGCGCAGGCGTCTTCGCATCGACGAGCGAAAAATCCGATTCTTTCGGCAGCCCGCTGGGCCGCGCCGCGAGCTTGAATTGCCGATTCACACCCGCTGTTGATCCGACACTGGTTGCTGACATAGTGGTTCCATTATGTCAGTTTTGCCGTGACCGGAACGCTGTTATTCTGCCGGAACGCTTGTTATTCTTATGGATCATGGGTAGTATGCGCATCCACGCGTCTTCACAAATTGTCTTGGCATTCAGCATCTTCTTAGTCACGCGGCCGGCCGCGGCCCAACGCCGCGGTGGAGCGGAAGCGCAGGAAGAATTTCGATTTCGCTTTGTCGGCCCGGTGGTCGGCAACCGCGTCGCTTCGATCGCGGGCGTCCCCGGAGATCCCGACATTTACTATGCCGGCGCGGCATCCGGCGGCGTCTGGAAATCGACCGATGGCGGACAGCAGTGGGCGCCCATCTTCGACAGCCAACCCGTACAGGCTATCGGGGCGCTGGCCGTCGCGCCTTCCGATCCCAATGTCGTGTGGGCCGGCACCGGCGAAGCGTGGACCATCCGCGAGAGCGACGTTACCGGCGACGGCATGTACAAGTCCACCGATGCCGGAAAAACGTGGGCGCACATGGGCCTGGATGAGACCGGGCGTATCGGCCGCATCATCGTGCATCCGACCAATCCCGATATTGTTTATGCCTGCGCTTTGGGAAGAGCCACCGGCCCGCAGCAGGAGCGCGGCGTCTACCGCACCCTCGACGGCGGGGCGCATTGGGATCGCGTGCTCTTCGCGGACGAGAACACCGGCTGCTCCGGGCTTTCGATGGATGCGCATAATCCACGGACCCTCATCGCTGGAATGTGGCAAATCGAAATGCACACCTGGGGCTTGTTTAGTGGCGGTCCGGGCAGCGGCATCTATGTGTCGCACGACGGCGGCGCCAAGTGGACACGCGCACAAAGCGCTGGCCTACCCAAGCCGCCTGTCGGCAAGATTGACGTGGCCATTGCTCCCACCAATTCCAATCGCGTATACGCGCTGATCCAGACCAAAGATCAAGGCTCATTGTGGCGCTCCGACGATGCCGGCGAAAATTGGCGCGTCGTGAATTGGGATCGCGCGCTGATCGGCCGCGCGGGTTACTACATTCGCCTCGCAGTCTCCACCGGAAATGAGAATGAAGTGCTGGTGTCTAACAGCTCCTTCCACGTTTCCACCGACGGCGCCGAAACTTTCCGCACCTCTAACTGGGGCGGCGGCGACAATCATGAGATCTGGATCGATCCGAAAAATCCCGACCGCTGGGTGGTGACGCACGATGGCGGAATGACCATGACCACGCAGCATGGCCGCAGCACTCGCCGCGTGACGCTACCCATCGGCCAGATGTATCACGTCGCCGTGGACAATCAGGTTCCCTATTTCGTCTACAGCAACATGCAGGACGACGGCACTATGCGCGGCATCAGCACCATGCCGGAAACCGCTCCGAACCGCGGGGGCGGATTACCTTGGGAACATGGCCTCGGAGGCTGCGAATCCGGTTTCACCCTGCCCGATCTCGCGGATCCCAACATTATCTGGTCCACCTGCTACGGCAACGAGGTGACTCGCTATGACGCGAGAACCAAACGGGCGCACTCCGTCGGTCCGTGGGTTCACACGCTCGATACAGAACCGGACAAGGCCAAGTATCGCTGCCACTGGACGCCCCCGCTGGCCACCGATCCCTTTGATCACAACACCGTCTACTACGGATGCCAGGTTATCTTGAGAACCTCGAATGGCGGACAAAGCTGGACCGTCATCAGCCCCGATCTGTCGACCCAAGATCCCGCGCACAACATGTCATCCGGCGGAATCGTCCCCGATAATCTCGGGCAATTTTATGGCGAAGTTGTTTTCGCCATCGCGCCCTCGGATGTACAAAAGGGCTTGATCTGGGCCGGTACCGACGATGGCAAGCTCTGGAATACACGAGATGCCGGCGGCCACTGGAACGATGTCACCAAGAACATCGCGGGGATGCCCGCCTGGGGCGTCGTCAGCAAAATCGAGCCGTCGCATTTCGATGCGGGCACGGCTTACATCGCCGTCGATTTTCACATAGTGGACAATCGCGACCCGTTCATCTATAAGACCACCGACTTCGGGCAGACTTGGTCGCGGATTTCGACCAACTTGCCAAAAGGACCGCTGGCCTACGTTCGCGCTATTGCCGAAGATCCCAACCGTAAGGGGCTGCTGTTCGCCGGCACCGGCAACGCCTTCTACTATTCGCTCGACGACGGCGCTCACTGGACCCCCCTCGCTACCGGACTTCCGCATGCTCCGGTCACTTGGATCGCCACCCAGAAACAGTTTCACGATGTCGTGATCTCAACCTACGGGCGCGGGATCTACGTGCTCGATGACGTGACTCCGCTCGAACAAATGGCCGAGGGCTCCACTGCCACTACGCGATTGTTCGCGCCCCGCTCCACCTTTCGATTCTCGCGCCTAGGCCACGCGTTTCTGAACTACACACTCGCGACTGCGCCACGCGCACCGGTACAGCTCGAAATCCTGGATTCGAAAAACGCCGTCATACGTATACTGCGCCCGACCGGCCGCCAGGGACTCAATCGCACCGCCTGGGACCTGCGCTACGAGCCGGCGCGTCTGATCGCGTTGCGCGCGACACCGTCTGAGAATCCGCACATTTGGGAGGAACCGCGCTTTCGTGGCGCCGATTCTCGGCCGGTGACGCACTATGGAATCCAGGGCACGGAAGCTGGTCCGATGGCCGCGCCCGGCAAATACACCGTGCGCCTCACGGTGGACGGCCAATCCTTCACGCAGGCGCTGGAGATCGTGAAGGACCCCGCTGAATCCGCTTCGCAAGCAGACCTGGAGGCTTCCGTCCGCCTGATGCTGCACATTCGCGATGACATCAGCGCCTGTTCCGATATGGTCAATCCCATGGAGTGGATGCGCAAGCAGCTCGAGGACCGTCGCAAAATGCTGGCCAGCCAAAAGGACAAAGCCGATCTCCAGAAACCGGTCGACGAACTGGATCAGAAAATCCTGGCGGTGGAGACAAAGATTCTGGAACGCGCGCAGATGCTGAGCGACGACAAGTATTTCGTGGAACAGAACAAGATCTACATGAGTTTGTTGTGGCTCAATGCCGAGGTTGGCCCGGGCGGCGGCGATGTCTCTGGTGGAACGGACTTCGGCCCGACTGAGACGTCCCTCGCGATCTTCCAATCGCTCGATTCCGATCTTAGCGCTGTGAAAGTGGAGTTTCGGAATCTGATGGATAAGGAGATCCCGGCTTTTAATCGCAGCGCCAGCGACAAGGGTATTACACCACTAACGGCGCCGGGGACCGGGGGAAAACCCTAGTGGGGCAGGTCTCCGGCCTGCCAGTCTGCGGCGTTCTTTTTTCGCTGGCCTGTTTGAGCGCCTCAGGCGCTGCTCCCGATTTTCATCTGCCCGATGGCGTAGCTCCCACAAAAGAGGCCATCGAGCTAACCATCGATCCGGCTCGTAACACGTTCCGAGGCTGGGCGCGGATCGCAGTTGACCTGCAGAAATCCCAATCGGAGATCTGGCTCAATGGCAAGGATCTGATCCTTGAACAAGCTTCCATCGAATTCCGCGGAAAGACGCACAAGACACGCGCCCGATCGGTCGCCGGCGAGTTCATCCGCCTTATACCGGACCGGCCCGTCGGACCCGGTCCTGCTTTACTTTCGATCCGTTACCGAGCGCCTTTGAGCGATAAATCCGTCTCGGGCCCTTTTCGCAAACAAGTCGAAGGCCGCTGGTATGCCTTCACTGTATTCACGCCCATCGACGCGCGGCGCGCGTTTCCCTGCTTTGACGAGCCGCGCTTCAGGACGCCATGGGAGATGTCGATCCGCGTGAGGCGCGCCTACCAGGCATTTGCGAATACTCCTCAATTGAGCGAAACTGGCCAGCCCGGTGGAATGAAGCTGGTCCGCTTCGCGGTCACTCAGCCATTAGCTGCCGAAGTAGTCGCGTTCGCCGTCGGACCCTTCGATGTCTGGGATGGCAGCGCAGCCGGCGCCAGCCACACGCCCGTGCGGGTGATCACTCCCCTGGGTCATCGCGAAGAAGGAAAAGAGGCCGCGCTCGCGACGGCGGAAATTCTGCCGCGCCTCGAAAAATACACCGGACTCCCGTATCCCTGGGAAAAGCTGGATCATATCGCGCTGCCGGCCGGCGCTTTCGGCGCTACCGAAAATCCCGGACTGATCACCTATCGTTCGCATGGACTACTGATCGCTCCCGGCAGTGAAGATCCCCAGCGGCTGTGGTCTCTGCGCTCGGTGGAGGCGCATGAAATCGGCCACCAATGGTTCGGGAACCTGGTGACGCAGGCCACCTGGGAAGACGTCTGGCTCAGCGAAGGATTCGCGACTTGGCTGGCGGCGAAAATGATGGATCAAGATCAACCCGAGACCCGCCGGCATTTGGGCGCCGTCGTTGCTCGAGAGCGGATCATGGCAGTGGATGCTGGACCCAAAACCCGTCCGGTCCGCCTTACTATGAAAACTCGCGGCGACATGAAGTCGGTGTACGGCCAGATGGTCTATCAGAAAGGGGCTGCGGTTTTGCTGATGCTCGAAAACTGGCTCGGCGAGGATCGATTTCAGAAGGGCCTGCAAGCTTATTTGAAAGCGCACGCGCTCGCGAACGCTACCACCGATGACTTCACTGCCGCTGTAGCCAGCGCAACAAACACGAATCTCATGCCGGTGGTTCACTCTTTTCTCGATCAGACTGGCGTCCCCAACGTGCGCGGTACCGTGGAGTGCAGTCCAGGAAAAACGCCCGACATCGTCATCGAGCAGATCGACTCCCGAACTCAGTGGGCTATTCCAGTGTGCTGGAGGGCGGATGGCATCGAAGCGACTTGCAGTTTATTGGATAGCGCACGCCAGGAGATCGCGTTTCCACGGAACTCCGCCTGTCCGGCTTGGATTCTTATGAACGCCGGCGGCGCCGGTTACTATCGAACGGCCTGGAGCCCAACGCAAGTAGCCGCGATATCGAGGGTCCTCGATCAACTGACTGCTCCCGAGCGTCTCACCCTACTGTATGACCTGGCAGCGCTTCCTGCCAAAGATGCCGCCGAGCCGATCTTCAGAAAGCTCCTGTTCGATCCGGAACCCGAAATCGTCCACGCTGTGGCGCAGGTCACCGACCTGCGAAAACCTTTGCGCTAGAAAACTGCTACTTGCCGTCTACCGAAAACGCCAGCAGTACATTGCCCGGCAGGCCTTGCCACATCCCGTAGCCTGAGTTGGTGAAGACCATTCCGTTTGCGATGGTCGGCCCTGCGGAGTCGAGCGAACCGCCCTTCCCCTGGACGCCGTTCACCGTCTGGTAATCCTGCACCGTATTGAAGTCCCAAATAATTTCGCCAGTCTTGGCCGAAAACGCCCGGAAGTGACCGTCGACCGATCCGGAAAACACCACGCCCGGCACCGAAGAGATAGCGGCGGATTGCGCGCCCGTGCAGCCTTTCGTGCCGGGTGTGCAGGTGAGCGCCGGAGCCGGAGTACTCCAGATCTTCTCACCGGTATCGAGTTTCACGGCGTGAATGCCGCCCGGCTTGGCGCCGTCCTTTAGGCCGAACAGATCGGAAACGGCCGCGTAGGCGTTCTCGGTGTCAGCCGTCGTCCCCCACTCGATTCCACCTAGTGCGCTGCCCTGCCCCAGCCGCGTCTGCCACAGTATCTTGCCGCGGTTGTCCGGATCGATGCCCCACAGGACCGCCGACTTTTGGCCGCAGATCAGCACCCGCTTGCCGTTCGGTAGTTCCCGCAAAACCGGCGAAGTGCCGAAGTCGAAGTCAGGTCCTCGATCTTCCGGACAATTCACGCCCCGCCCGCAGCCCATCGTGAAGTTATCTTTCGGAAGAACCTGGCTCGACCATTTGAGGCTGCCTGTGTCCAGATCGAAAGCCAGAATCGCATTGCTGGTATTGATGGAAACATTCGTATAAGAGTTCCCGGTGGCGGCGTAAATCACCTTGTTCTTGGCGTCAATAGTCGGCGCCGACCAGATCGCCGCACCCGCCGGACCCCATTGCTTGGTCCCAGTCGCGCTCGGCTTGGTTTCTTGCGGCGGATCCGGAACGCTGTAGCTCTTCCAGATCTGCTTGCCGGTCGTGCCGTCAAGCGCCACGACGCTGCCCCGGAATTTGCAGCACTCGTATTTCGGCGACATGGCCGATGCCTCTTCGATCGACGATACGGGCACGTAAAGTCGGCCGTTGTAGAACGTCGGCGCTCCGGTGACTCGCGAAGACGGATGATCTTCCACCTTGACCTTCCACAGACCTTTTCCAGTCGTGGCATCCACGGCATGGACGAACGAACGGGTGTCGCCAAAGTAGGCGACGTAATTGTCGCTGCCCGCGAGCTTGCCGATGCTTACCGCCGTGCGCACAGTTGCACCGGCTTCGTAGTTCCAGTAAATACATCCGGTGGACGCGTCCAGCGAATAGATCGCCCCGCTTGAACTCCCGACGAACACCCGTCCGCCAACGATAGTGGGCTGGGCAGAACGTACAGTCTCGCCAGCAAAACCGAAGGCCCATTTAACTTTCAGCTTCGGGACATCCGCGGCCGAAAAGCCCGGCTTCGGTTGATAGCGGGTATTAGCAACATCATCGCCCCAGCCGTTCCAGCCCGTGTCTGTGATTCGAATCGGAGGCGGATTGCCGGGACATCGGGCCACATTCGTCACGACCGCAGAGCTGAACTCCTTGCCGGTAAGGTAGCGAGCGATGGCGCGGCCTTCTTCGGCACTCAATCCGGCCGATTGCGCTATCATGGCCCCTTCAAACATCGCCTTGTAGACGAATTCCGGAGTCCGGCTGCTGATCTCGTCGCGAGCCGGCGTGCGTCCTTGCACTTTGCCGTCGTGGCAGATACCGCAGCGCTCCTTA
>DATHOT010000103.1:0-3702 GCA_035484655.1 Bryobacteraceae bacterium
AAAAAGCGCTTCCTGCCCAACATCCTCAACGCCGAAGAGATCTGGTGCCAGGGATTCTCCGAGCCCAACGCCGGCTCCGACCTCGCCAACGTCCGAACCGAAGCGCGTCTCGACGGCGACCATTACATCATCAACGGGCAAAAAGTCTGGACCAGCTACGGCTGGGCCGCCGATTGGTGCGCGCTGCTCACCCGCTCCGATCCCGCCTCCACCAAACACCACGGACTCACCTACATCCTGGTGAACATGAAATCTCCCGGCGTCGAAGTTCGCCCGTTGCGGCAGATGACCGGTGAGAGCGAGTTCTGCGAGCTCTTCTTCCACGACGTTCGCGTCCCCGCCGAAAATGTGCTTGGTAAAGTCGGCGACGGATGGAATGTGGCAATCGGCACGCTGATGCACGAACGCGCCACTCTCGGGGCCGGGATGCAAATCACTTTCAAGCGCCAGTTCGATCGTTTAGTGGAGCTGTCGCACACGATCCAGCGCAATGGGCAGCCCGCTGCCGCCGATCCAGTCATGCGGCAGAAGCTCGCTCAAAGCTTCGTTGACATCGAAATTATGCGCTTGAATCAGATGCGCGCAATCACCCGCATCAACCAAAATGGCGTGCCGGGCCCGGAGGGCTCCATCCAAAAAATCTTCTGGACTGAGTTGAACCAGCGCTTCCAACAGGTCGCCGCCGAACTCCTCGGCCCCTACGTGCAATTGACCAAAGGCGATGGCCACGCCATCGACGACGGCGCCTGGGCCTACTCGTTCCTGCGCGCTCGCGGCAACACCATCGAAGCCGGGACCTCGGAAATCCAGCGCAACATCGTGGGCCATTTCGTCCTCGGCCTCCCTAAGAGCTACTAAGAACCCAAGGAATCTATAGTGCAATTCGCATTGACAGAAACTCAGCAGACCCTGAAGAACACCGTTCGGAAATTCCTCGCGGCCGAGTGCCCCATCGCCGAAGTTCGGAAGCTCATGGAGACCGAGACCGCGCTCGATCCGGCTCTTTGGCGCAAAATCGCCGAGCAAGGCTGGAACGGAATGATCTTGCCGGAAGAGTACGGCGGATTTGGTATGGGAATGGTCGAGATGGCGGCCACCATGGAGGAAATGGGGCGGGCGCTACTGCCCGGACCATTCTTCAGCACCGTCCTGATGGCCGGCCCCCTCCTTGAGGGCAGTTCGAACAGCTCGGAAAAGCAGAAATATCTTAGCGCCATCGCGAGCGGTGAAGCGAAGGCCGCTGTCGCTTTGCTGGAAGATTCCGCCTCCTGGTCGCCCGACGCCGTCCAACTGAAGGCCGCATCGTCGGCATCAGGCTACACCCTCGACGGCCGAAAGCTGTTTGTCTGGGACGCCGCAGTCGCCGATTTCCTCATCTGCGTCGCGCGCCTGAACGGCGAGCTCGCGCTTTTCCGTATTCCAGTTAAAGCCCGCGGCCTCGGCATCACCGATCTTCCCGCCATGGATTCCACACGCAAGCTTTACCAGGTCGCGCTCGATAGCGTTTCCGTTCCCCGCGAAAATCTGCTGGCGGAGGGCAAGCCGGCGCGTGCCGCACTCGAGCACATGCTGGGCGTTGCCACCGTTGGATTGGTCGCCGAGATGACCGGCGGCATGCAGCGCCTGCTCGAAATGACGGTTGAGTACGCCAAGACCCGCAAACAGTTCGGCCGGCCGATCGGTCAGTTCCAGGCCGTCCAGCATCTCTGCGCCGACATGCTGGTGTACACGGAAAGTTCGCGCTCGGCCGCCTATTACGCCGCTTGGGCCATCCAGGAACGTGTCCCCGAAGCTGGTCTTGCCGTGTCGGTTGCAAAAGCCTATTCCAGCGACGCTTACCGCGAAGTTGGCAACCGTGCCATCCAAGTCCATGGCGGTATGGGATTTACGTGGGAGAACGACGCCCACCTGTTCTATCGCCGCGCCAAGGCCTCCGAGCTTGCTTTCGGCGACGCTACCTATCATCGCGAACGAATCGCGAGGATGGTGATCGATGCCGGTCACGTGCAAGAAGCCCAGCCGATTCTTTCGGCGGTGCATTCTTAACCAATTGAAGAATTGAGCCCAAACGTCCGAAAGAAGGATGTTGGAGTATAAGCGTTCCAACTTAGCGCTCATTTTGTGCCTCACACTGGTGATGGCCACGGCGGTTGTCTGCCAGGCGCAGCCGCTCACCATCACCACCACGCAATTGCCAAATGGTCAGTTCAACTTGCCTTATAGCGCTTCGTTAAGCGCCACCGGCGGAACTCCCCCCTACACCTGGAGTTACGTCGGAGGCGGACTTCCACCAGGCCTGTCGGTAAGCCCGGCAGGGGTGATCAGTGGAACACCGACCGCATACGGCGACCTTTTCACCGTCCAGGTCACCGATGCGAATTATCCCCAATCGGCGCCCGCGCAAAGCACGCTCTTTATCGGTTTTTGCAATACTTCGGCGAATTCCTCGTCGCAGGGCCATACTTTCGAAGATCCGGGTGGCCCCGACGTACTGAGCGTAAGCAACCCCTGCGGCCCCCTGACCCCGGGAACCACGGTTCCGTGGATCAACGTCACGGGATTCGTCAATGGTGACGGCTTTGACAACATTAACGTCAACGTAGCGTCCAATACCACACCGGTCACGCGCACTGGAAACGTGACGTTCACCTTCAACCAGGTGTCCCCGGTGCTGGTAATCAGCTACACCCTCACGCAGTATGCAAAGCTGCTGTTCTCCACTCCTTCGCCGCTGCCGCTGGGTGTAATTGGCATGCCGTATTCGGTTTCGCTCCAAGCCGCTGGAGGCAGCGGGATCAATCGCAGCTTCGCCATCACCTCCGGATCGCTACCACCGGGCCTTGCGTTTAGCGGACAAACCATTAGCGGCATCCCCACTCAGCCCGGGGCTTCGGCGTTTACGGCGCAAGTTACCGACGACGACGGGTTTTCTGGAGCTTCATTTTCGGGAACCCAGAACTATGCCGTGAACATCGTGCCCCCTGTGTCCATCACCGCCGGGGCGGTGCCAGGTGCGATCGCGGGTCTGCCCTACTTGGCGACGCTGGCCGCAACCGGAGGCGTCCCGCCCTATAGTTGGTCGATCACCTCCGGAGTATTACCGTCTGGAATCTTCCTGACTCCGGCCACCGGAGTCATCAGCGGAACACCTGCGGCCACTGCTCAGGGCTCTTACGCCTTCACGATCCGCGCGACCGATTCGGTCGGCTTGGCCGCCACAGCTCCATTCCAATTAGTGGTCGATCCTACGCCGTTGGTCATCCGGAATCCTACTTTAGCCGCTGCCACCGAGGGCGTTGCTTTCGGAGCGGCTTTTAGCGCGACCGGCGGTACGCCGCCCTATTCCTGGTCCGCCTCCGGGCTTCCGTCGTGGCTCACGCTGACTTCTGCCGGGCAGCTTTCCGGAACGCCGCCCTTGGGCTCGGCTGGAAGCTACAACTTCACGATCACCGTCGAGGACAACGCGTCGCGATTGAACGGCGTTTCATTCACGCTGCAGGTGAATCCTGGGCCGCTGGCGATCGCCACCAGTTCACCCTTGCCGCGCGCGAAGGAAGGCACTCAAGTCAGCTTCGCGTTTCAGGCCAGCGGCGGCGTCAGTCCCTACACGTGGTCGGCGACAGGGCTGCCAGTCTTCCTGAATCTTTCGGCTGGCGGCTTGTTGAGCGGGACGCCCCCAGTGGAATCGGCGGGATCGTATAG
>DATHOT010000104.1:0-4743 GCA_035484655.1 Bryobacteraceae bacterium
GTCCGCGGAAAAGGAAGGGACGATCGCCCCGCGAATGATAGGGCATCGCCTGATGGGCACCTCCTTGTTGTGTACGGGCCAGCCCGTGCAAGGCCGTGCACACCTCGATCGCGCGAGCGAGCTTTACGACCCTGCCCAGCATCGTGGGCTGACGACGCGATTTGGCCAAGACACTCGAGTAGGGATCTTGTGGTATCGAGCGACGGCTCTGTGGGTGCTTGGCTATCCTGACGCGGCGCTTGCCGACATGGATCACGCGCTAACGGATGCGAGAGAAATCGGTCATGCGGCCACCCTGATGTTCGCGCTGGCCTGGACCAATCCTATCCAATACTACTGCGGAAAGTACGCGGCGCTAAACACGCAAGCCGAAGAGCTTGTCAATCTGGCGGACGAAAAAGGCTCAGCATATTGGAAGGCTGCCGGAATGTGTGCGCAAGGTCTGTTTCTTCACCAGACCGGCAGAGCCTCGGAGGCAGTGCAGAAGCTCCATTCCGGAATCGCCGCATGGCGATCTACGGGAGCGAATTTGTTCAGGCCGACACAGCTTTCCTGGTTGGCCGCAACCCATGCGGAGCTCGGCCAATTTGATGACGCAAGGCGCTGTCTCGGTGATGCGATCACAGGTATCGAAACGAGCAAGGAGCGTTGGTACGAGGCCGAGGTCAATCGCATCGCCGGAGAAATCGCGCTCGTGTCGCCCGAGCCGGATGCGGCGAAAGCGGAGGTGCATTTCGGGCGCGCCCTCGCGGTTGCGCGTGGGCAGCAGGCAAAGTCCTGGGAACTGCGCGCGGCGATGAGCATCGCGCGGCTGTGGCGCCATCAGGGCAAGCGGGATGAGGCCCGGGACCTTCTCGCTCCGATCCACGGCTGGTTCACCGAGGGCTTCGATACGCTCGACTTGAAGGAAGCCGAGGCTCTGCTCGGTGAGCTGCACGCCTGACACCAATTTCGAAACGGCCTCTTAGTGCCACGGTCGCCTTTGAACTCGGTCCATATTCCGGCGAAGACTGTCGGTGGCCGATCACCATTCAGGGCAAACCAGACCACGTCCTTTTTGTTCGTCTCTGGGTTCGGCTCCGGCGCATACTCCGCAAAGCTGTTGAAGGGGACTAGATAGCGGCTCTCCGGCTTCAGCCAGCCCCGCCAGTGCGGCGACATGGTGTTGCGGATGTTGGTGACCGGCGGGCCGCCGGTGCGCGGGGGCGGCGGCATGCCCCATCACAACGTGAACAATTCAGTGCCGTGGTCGGTATTGCGTATCACCCGTGCCGGATAGTCGGGGAAAACGCCGGGCATCGGTGGCAGGTTTTATCGATTCATCACGCGGATGAGCAACGATCCCAATATTCGGCCAGAAGTGCTTCGTCTGGAGCCCCAGCGGGGACCGCCGGCCTCCGGCGGCCAATTTTTCCATCTGTGTGGGTGTCGGCATGTGCCAGCTCGCGGGTCGGTCGGTATGCCTCGATTAGAACCTAAAAAAACGGCCCTGAGTGGGACTTTCCCACCGAGCCTTATGGCACGCATGAATTGAAACATTTATACCATAAACGTCTGACGCGCCCACCGGCGGGAATGGCGCTTAAGAAAGATGACGTAAGACTATGTTAATGCTACATATTTCAGATATTCATTTCAAGTACGGGGAAGTCGGCGAGCCGGACGACCCCAACCGCGGTTTGCGGGAAGATTTGATCCAGGACGTGAAGTACATGCGCGGGCGCTTGGGACCGCCCGGCATGATCTTACTGTCCGGTGACATCGCCTATGCGGGGCGCGAGGATGAATACCACTTTGCTTACTATTGGCTTCAGAAGGAGCTTTGCCCGGCGGCACAGTGTGCCATCGAGAACGTATTCGTTATTCCGGGCAATCACGATGTGGATCTGAAGGCCGAGGCAGGGCCTGGATTTAAGGCGGCAAGATCTGCACTGCGCGCTCGGCCGGCGGGCGAGGTGGATGCCGAGCTCCGGGAGTGGCTGCGCGACCCTTCCTCGGCCAACATCATCTTCAGCCCGATCGAAAACTATAATCGCTTTTTTGCGGCCAAGCTGCTTTGCGCGATCGGCCCTTACAACGTGATCGGCCCAGACGGCAAGACCGTTCCGAACGTCTCCAAGCCGTTCGTGCTTCGCGATGTTAGACTGAATGACGGCTCCGTGCTGAGGCTCTGGGGATTCAATTCGGTTCTGGTCTCAGACCTGACGGACAAAGTGGATTCCATGCTGGTGGACCCTGCTGCCGCGCAGATAACGCGCGAAGACGGCGTCGTGCATCTGGTGATGTGCCACCATCCCTTTGGTTGGATCAAAAACCGAGGTCCGTTCGAAGATCGGATGAACGGCGTCGTGCAAATACAACTCTTCGGGCACGAACATACCGAACGTATCGAGGAAAATAAGCATTTTGTTCGTATTCGCGCCGGCGCGTTGCAGCCTGAACGCGACGCACCCAATTGGAAGCCGGGCTATAACTGGATCGACGTTTCCACCGCCGTAAACCAAGGAAAGCGCAAACTCGTCGTCAAGGTCTGGGTCCGGATGCACGAAGTCGACCGCTTCATCACGGTTACCGATCGCAACCACAATGAAATATGGGAAAACTGGTTGGATCTGCCCGACTGGGAGCCGGAGAAACAGGTCGAGCCAAATCAGTCGAAGGACGACGTGGTGGACGCCGCCCCGCAAGTTTTGGAGTTGTCGATGGCCGAGCCCGTAAAGCCCGTTACCGTCAGAAGCGTAACGACGAAGATATTCCGGCTCAAAGAGCATGAACAACGACGTCTGATAGCGAAGCTGAAACTTGACGAAACGGGCGATCGCGACCTCAAGGACTACGAAGTCGTTGTCGCCTCCGTTCGCCGCTCTGCGGAGCGAGGACAACTGGATACGTTGGACAGCGAGATCGACGCAATATTGGCAGAAGAGGGGCGATGATGCCGGAGTTCAATTTTATCGAGACCTACAAGTTGCTTCAGCCGGCCGCGGACCGCGGTTTAGTCGACGCGCGCAACCAGGTGTGTGTACCGAAAACCCCATCCGAGTTGATGACGTGATGGAATCACCTAAGCTGGCGGAATGATCGCGTCTATCTGTTTCGTTCTGGCCGTTCTGGCGTCGCCGTTCAAGTCGAAGAGCAGGCTTGAGGCGGAGAATGCGGTGCTCCGACATCAGCTGATCGTTTTGCGGCGGAGGGTGAAGGGCCGCATCCAGCCTACTGACAGCGACCGCTGGTTCCTCGTGCAGATGTATCGATGGTTTCCATCAATCCTGACGGTCGTTACGATTCTCCAACCTGAAACGCTGGTGCGGTGGCACCGGGCCGGCTTTCGTCGCTATTGGCGTTGGAAATCGAACGCGCCGGGAGGACGCCCGCGAATCGAGAGCGAATTGCGTACGCTGATCCGGCAGATGAGCACGGAGAACCAGCTTTGGGGCGCGCCACGCATCCACGGCGAACTGCTTAAGCTTGGGTTTAGCGTCGCTCAATCAACCGTCGCCAAGTACATGGTCAAGCGACGTGGACCGCCCAGTCAGGGGTGGAGGACCTTTTTGCGAAACCACGCGCCAGACATTGCCGCCATGGATTTGTTCGTGGTCCCGACCATTGGCTTCAAACTGCTGTATGGCTTCGTGATTGTACGGCTTGATCGTAGAGGCCTCGTCTGGATTAACGTCACAACCAACCCGACGGCGGAGTGGATCGCACGGCAAATCACCGAGGCTTTTCCTTGGGACGGGGCTCCCCGTTATATGGTCCGGGACCGCGATCGGATCTACGGCGCCATTGTCACACGCCGATTGCGCGCCATGGGCATCCGGGACAAGCCTACCGCACCTGCCTCACCATGGCAGAATGGCTTTGCTGAACGGCTGATCGGATCGATCCGTCGCGAGTGTCTCGATCACGCAATCATCTGTGGCGAGACGCATTTGCGCCGGGTCCTGACATCCTACGCTGACTATTACAACCGTTTCAGAACGCATCGGTCCTTGAACAAGGATGCACCGGTCTCTCGCTCGGTACAGCGCACCGGTGTCATTCGTTCAAGCGCCATTCTGGGCGGCCTTCATCACCACTATGGTCGGATTTAAGTTTTCGGTACGCACACCGTGAGAACCTGCAGGATAGAAGGAAACCGACGATATAGCTGAATAAAGAACCAGCGATCACTGTTCGTGAGCCGGACGCGACCGTGCAGCCTGCGCCTCAAGACATTCAACTGGTGTCGAAGCACCGCGTTCTCAGCCTCAAGCCGCAACTTCGACTTGAATGGCGAGGCCAGGACGGCCAAAACGAAACAGAGCAGCCCGATCATTCCGCCAGCTTAGGCGATTCCATCACGTCATCAACTCAGATAAGGTTTTCGGTACACACAACGGACGGAAACCAGCGATAGAGCCAAACAAATAGAAAACGATCCGTATTGTTGAGGTGCGGTCGCTTCGGCGTTCGCCGGCGAAGCACGTTGCCGCAGGACCAGGTTTCCGCTTCCAGCGTTGCTCTCGCCTTGAAGCGCGAAGCCTGACACCGAGAATCAGCTTGAACAGAGCGGTCATCAGGATGCGAGCTTACGCCGTCCGCTTGCTGCGTCTACGCCGAATCGAATTTTCGGTACACACAGGTCTACGTAGTCAATCCTCACAATCCAACCGGTACGGCCAGTGAGGCCGAACCGTTCAAACCCTTCTTACGTGAAACGGCCAAACGGACAACCGTCATCGTCGACGAGGCCTATCTCGA
>DATHOT010000105.1:0-8910 GCA_035484655.1 Bryobacteraceae bacterium
TTCCGCGCTTTTCTTGTTTTTACACTCTCCGTAAGTCGTCCAGAATCGATTTCGGTATATTCAGGCTTCCACTTACTCCGGTTCCCAGCGCGACTCCTGGCTTCACATCACCGTGAAAATCGGATCCGCCTGTCATGGCTAGAGAGAATTTCCTGGCAACCTCCCGATAACGCGCCCGGTCGGAATCGCTGTGGTCGGAGTGGTAGACTTCGATTCCCCGCAGGCCAGCGTCACGCAGCTTGCCAATAAGTAATTCCTCGGTAGGCGGGTTGCGGATTCCCAGCCGAACCGGATGCGCCAGCACGGGCAGGCCGCCGCCGGAGATGATCCGTTGAATCCCGGTTGAGACCTCAGGCGCCTCGCGCTCCACGAAGCCCGGCGCCGATTCACCCAGGTATTTACGAAACACCTCTTCCCAGTTGGCCGCGTAGCCCTTTTGAATCAGCACGCGCGCGAAATGGGGCCGGCCCGTCAACGTTCGTCCGATCCGCTCTACTTCCGCCAAATCAATTTCCACACCCAGCGATTGCAGTTTTGCAATAAGCCGAACATTTCGCTCCCGGCGCGCTGCCTGCAATTCGCCGAGCCAATCCCGGAACTCGAGCGAAGGCGGTTGGTGTAGGAAATAACCGAGCAAATGCACAGTACCGCGCCTGGGACCATCGCCATCCAGCCGGGTACTCAATTCGATCCCGCAGACTAAATCCAGCCCGTATGCCCGGGCAGGCGCTGCGGCTTGGTCGTAGCCGGCAAAGGTATCGTGATCGGAAATGGCGAGCGCTTCCAGACCCATTGCCAGTGCGCGGTCCACCAGTTCCAATGGCGTGCAGGTGCCGTCGGATTCGTTGGTGTGGGTATGAAGATCGATCACAGATCGAGCCTTCTGAGCCGCAGCGCATTTGCGATCACTGAAACCGAGCTGAAAGTCATCGCCGCACTAGCGATCATAGGGCTCAACAACACGCCAAAAAACGGATAGAGGACCCCGGCCGCGATCGGCACGCCGGCCGTGTTGTAGACGAAGGCGAAGAATAGATTTTGGCGAATATTGCGCATGGTGGCGCGGCTTAATGCGCGAGCACGGACTATTCCGCGCAAATCACCCTTCACCAGTGTAATGGCGGCACTCTCCATGGCTATGTCCGTTCCAGTGCCCATCGCAATTCCGACCTGCGCGCGGGCCAGAGCGGGAGCGTCGTTAATTCCGTCGCCGGCCATCGCTACCACGCGGCCTTGAGCTTGCAGCTTCGCCACGACGGCTGCTTTTTCGTCAGGCCGTACTTCCGCCACCACTTCATCGATTCTCAACTTCGACGCAACCACGCCGGCGGTTACACGGTTGTCGCCGGTGAGCATGACGATGCGGATCCCATCCCGATGCAAAATATCGATCGCTTCCACCGCGGACGGCTTGATCGGGTCCGCCAAGGCTAGCAGCGCGCCGGGCTGGCCATCGATGCTCACATATACGACGGTCTGGCCATCCTCTAAAAGCGGCCTGGCACGGTCCGTTAGCTCCGCGGGCACGGCGCTTCCAACCGAGACTCGCCGGCCATCCACTAGTCCGGTGACACCTCGGCCGGGCGTTGCCTGAAAATCTTCCACTTTCGACAGTGTCAAGCCTTGCCCCAGAGCGCCGGCGACGATAGCCGCAGCCAGCGGATGCTCACTCATCCGTTCCACACTAGCCGCCAATCGCAGGGCTTCCACATTATCGACGGTGATCAGCTTCGGTTTTCCTTCGGTGAGCGTACCGGTTTTATCCACCACCAGAGTGTCTACTTTCTCGAGCGCTTCCAGAGCTTCCGCGTCGCGGATCAAAACGCCTGCCATGGCCGCCCGTCCGGTACCGACCATGATCGACATCGGGGTAGCCAAGCCCAAAGCGCACGGACAGGCGATGATCAACACGGCAACCGCATTGAGCAGCGCATAAGCCATGCGGGGCTGGGGTCCCCAGGCCGTCCAAACGAGGAACGTGAGGACTGCGACGCCGATCACCGCGGGTACAAACCAGGAAGCCACCACGTCGGCCAGGCGCTGGATCGGCGCGCGCGAGCGCTGCGCCTCGCTCACCATCTTCACGATCCGTGCCAGCAAGGTGTCGGAGCCGACTCGTTCGGCGCGCATGACGAACGCTCCGGTGCCGTTGATTGTCCCGCCGGTAACCCAGGCGCCCACTTCCTTCTCGGACGGAATCGGCTCGCCGCTGACCATCGATTCGTCCACCGCACTCGATCCTTCGGCGAGGACGCCATCCACCGGCACTTTCTCACCGGGCCGGACCAACAGCCTATCGCCGATCTTGACCTGCTCCAGCGGGATGTCTTCCTCGACGCCGGTCGCCAGGATTCTGCGGGCGGTCTTGGGTGCGAGCCCGAGCAGCGATTTGATAGCCGTGCTGGTCTGTCCCCGGGCGCGCAGCTCCAGCACCTGGCCAAGCAGAACGAGGGTGACAATCACGGCAGCAGGCTCGAAGTACGCCGCGACGTCGCCGTTTGCTTCGCGGAACCCTGCCGGGAAAATATTCGGCGCCAACGTTGCGACCAGGCTATACACATACGCTGTTCCGACCCCCGCCGCGATCAGCGTGAACATGTTTAAGCTCCTGTTGACGACGGACGCCCAACCTCGCTCGATAAGGGGCCAGCCGGCCCACAGAACTACGGGAGTAGCGAGCGCAAATTCGACCCATCGCAAGTGCGTGCCAAGAAACATCAGAACCAGCAAAGGAGCGGTCAGCGCGGCGCTGATCCAAAACCTGCGCCGCATGTCGATATATTCCGGATTCACCTCGTCAACGTTCGCGGCGGTGAAAGTGACGGGCTCGAGGGCCATGCCGCATTTGGGACAGGAGCCCGGTCCGATCTGGCGAACCTCGGGATGCATCGGGCAGGTGTATTCGACGCCGGCAGCAGTGCTCTTTGCATCCATCGGCTCGGGCGGCGCGGTCGGATGCAGATACTTTTCCGGATCGGTCTCGAACTTAGCGACACACCCCTTCGAGCAGAAGTAGTACGTCTTGCCCTGGTAAACCGAACTCCCGGCCGCATGCTGCGGATCCACTGTCATGCCGCACACCGGGTCCAACGCTGCGGCGGGTTTTTGGAGAATCGGGAACATAAGTGGTCTACTTCCAGATTAACCGGGCTCGGCAACCAGTCAGGCTCAGGCCCGGTGGTCGCCGGCCGGCACGCGCTCATAGCGTTTGTGCAGACTTTGGAACTGGCGCTGGCGGAGTCCTGCGCGGTGGGCCACATACCGGACCAGAAGCCGGAGGATCGACAGGCCGTACACAGAGCTTTGGACGAACGACGCCGAGGACGCCTCCGGAAAGTAACGCGCCGGCACCGGAACCTCGGAAATCCGCAAACCCGACGCGATGAATTGGGCGATGATCTCCTGGTCGAACAGGAAGTTGTCCGAATTCATCTCCGCATTGACGGACTCCAGCGCGTTCCGGCGATAGGCCCGGTAACCGGTATGGTATTCGCTCAAATTCAAGCCGAACACCAGGTTCTCTAAACCGGTCAGAAAGCGATTACCGAAATACTTCCACCACGGCATTCCCTGATGAACCGGATTTCCAACCAGCAGACGAGAGCCCAGCACAACATCCGCCTCCTCGCGCTTCAGCGGCTCGATGACACTGGGCAGCAATTTCGGGTCGTATTGGTAATCCGGGTGGACCATCACTACAATATCCGCGCCCATTTTCAGAGCTTCCCGATAGCAGGTCTTTTGATTCGCTCCGTAGCCGTAATTGCGATTGTGCACGAACACTTCCAGGCCCAGCTCCCGGGCGATCTTCACCGTGTCGTCCGAACTGCCGTCGTCGACCAGAATCACTTGATCGATCAAGCCCGGCGGCAGATCTGCATAGGTGAAGCGTAGCGTCTTGGCCGCATTGTATGCGGGCATAACGACCACGATTTTCGGGCCTTCAGACATCTTGCGTCTCCAGTTTATGATAGCGGGTCCACGGGCAAGCTAAGGCTTGAGCCGCAGCCGCAAATAGATATTAACTGCCAGTGGATGATCGCCATAGTAAGGCCTAATTGCGCCGGGCAAAGAGTAAGTGGTGATATTTGCCCCGATGCCGGTTTCTATTTTCCGGAAAGTGCCGATGTCGCGCGTTCCACCGAAGGTGTAGGCGCCAACCCGGAAACTGGAACCCACGGTCCGCGCCAGTTGCTCGGCCAGGTCCGGCGGATCGCTGAACAGCTCGTTCTTGTCCACCAGTTCGATCCTGCCGGTCAAGAAATTCTTCCGGTGTATCGGGAATACGGACTCGAGCAGATACGCGTTGGAGTTGTTGTGATCCAGCAGCCGATGGTTGCGGCCCCAGATCAGACTGGTAGACCACTGCCCGCTCTGCATTGGCCGCGTGTATTGCAGCGATGCAGTGCTGCGGACTATGTCGCCCGGTTCTTGCCGCTCCGGCCGAGCCAGGCGCCCCACAGACACCTGAGCTATCCAGTTCTTGGCCGGCATAATGGACAAACGTGTCGACCAGGAGTTCATCGGTCCATAGTCGATATTCCAGCGATTCTCGTCCGGTTCCGTTCCATAGAACCCGCTGGCTTCCAGGCGCACTTTCTTGTACAGAATGCCGGCGGTCAGCACTTCGTCGGCGATGTGCGTGGAATCCTCCCAGTGGTGCCCGAGCGGCGCCTGCGGCAGCTCCGAAGCCGAAGCGCGGTGCGGAAAAGCAACCGGTCCAAGCGCTGGATCGCCAACCGGTGCAAAATAAAGTTGCAGCGTGGTGTGTTCTCCCAGCGAATGCGCGTAGTGGAATCCGAGAGCCATGATGAAATCGTGCGGATGTTGCGCGTCTACCAGGGGCTTGCCGAAGGCGGTTTCACCGGTTTGGAAGAGCTCAGGATAGCGGCGGCCGGTTATGGTTGCCGGATCGAGGCTGAGCATAAGGTCGAACATAAAAGTCCCACCGGCAAGCTCGTGGCTGGCTGCGAACATCCCCCAACTTTCGGAATAGAACTTGTCTGCGCCACGCGGACCGGTCTGCTGCGTCTCGACCACGAAGGCCGAGCCCATGAACATCAACTGCCAGCCGTCGGCTGTGCGCATCAACATCGGCATCTTCCAGGATTCCGGATTCATGCTGGTTCCGGAGGCGAGATTCATCAATGAATCGGCGGCGGGGCTAGTGGCGCCCATGTTCATTTGCGACATGTCGTGAGGCTGCATTTGTGACATATCGTGAGGCTGCATTTGTGACACATCGGGTGGCTCCTGCGCTGAAGCAATAGCCAAAGAAAATAGACCAACAACTAGAAATCTAAACACAATTCCATCCTTTCGTCACAGGCGAATAAACTTATTGCGTGCGAATGGATGGTTTAAATGCGAAGAGCCAGCGGCGGAGGCGAGACGATTGACGACGGTGCCATCAAGAAGGCCGGAGCGCCACCAGGGTGTTCAGCTTGCGTTACTTCGGCCGGCCAATCCACCACGATGAACCCGGTTCCCAAATCGAATGTTACGGCGCCGATCACAGCCGTCTTCATTTGATTCTGCTGCGGGCAATGGCCAGCATCACTCTTGCCATTCGAATGGCATGGTGGCGGGGTATTCTGACACGATTGCACGGTGCAGCGCGCAAAACATCCCGCGTTGGCGAGCACCAGTGTGATCGCGAACAAGATCAGAATGTGGCCAGGAATTCGTCCCACTTTCTTTCAGCGTAGCACGCATCCGCTACAATGAAGTTTTCCGCCTAATTCCCCCCATGATCCAAACTTTGTTCGGCTCAGTACAACAAGAACCCAATCTTCTGGAGCGCTTGAAAGCCGGCATCCAGAAGACCCGCGAGGGCCTGGTGGATCGCCTGGAGGACGCAATCGCGGGGCGCAAAGAGATCGATGCGGCGGTCCTCGAAGAACTTGAATACGCATTGATCACAGCCGACATCGGCGTCAACACGACGTCCGAGATTTTAGAGAGCATCCGGCAGCGCGTGGATCGCAAACAGGTCGGCGACGCGCAGCAGGTCAAGCAGCTCATCGCACAACATCTGCTGGAGGTGCTGGAGGCCACCGAACGTCCCGTGCGGCGCGTGGCTGAGCCGCCCGCCGTGGTCGTGGTGGTGGGCGTGAACGGATCCGGGAAAACCACGACTATCGGCAAGCTGGCCAATCGCTACAAGGAAGAAGGGCGAAGCGTGCTGCTGTGCGCCGCCGATACGTTTCGCGCCGCGGCGATCGAGCAACTGCAGGTGTGGGGCGCGCGTACTTCGACCGATGTCATCCGGCAATCGGCCGGAGCCGATCCGAGCGCCGTTTTGTTTGACGCGCTACAGGCCGCCAAGGCCCGCAAGGTGGATTATGTGATCGTCGATACGGCGGGCCGGCTGCATACCAAATCCAATCTTATGGCGGAGCTGGAAAAGATGCGCCGCACGGCAGCGAAGGTGGTGCCTGGGTCTCCGCATGAAGTTCTGCTGGTGCTGGATGCAACCACGGGACAAAACGGTTTGGAGCAAGCCCGAAAATTCACCGAGTCGAGCGGTGTGACGGGCATCGTGCTCACTAAGCTGGACGGGACGGCGAAAGGTGGAATCGTGGTGGCGATTGCGCGTGAGCTGAACCTGCCCATCCGCTATATTGGCGTTGGCGAACAGGCCGGCGATCTGCTTCCCTTCGAGCCCGACAAATTCATCGCGTCGTTATTCGCGGCATGAAAATCGCGGCCATGGACGAAGCGCTCGAGCTGGCCCGGCGTGGAGCCGGATGCACCAGCCCGAACCCGGCCGTGGGAGCTGTGCTGGTCAAGGATAGTGAAGTGATAGGCCGCGGCTTCCACACTTATGCACAGCGGAAGCACGCCGAGATTCTGGCGCTGGACCAGGCGGGCGAAAGGGCCCGCGGCGCCACTCTCTACATCACACTGGAGCCGTGCTCGCATCACGGACGCACGCCGCCCTGCGCCGATGCATTGGTAAACGCCGGCGTGGCCCGCGTGGTCGCGGCCATGGAAGATCCCAATCCGCTGGTCGCCGGAAAGGGTTTTCGCCGCCTGGCCGACGCCGGCATCACCGTTGAAATGGCCTCCGAATACGCTGAGGAAGCAGCTCAACTGAATGAGGCGTTCATCCATGCCATGCGAACCGGTAGGCCGCTGGTGACGCTGAAGGCCGCACTGACTCTGGACGGAAAAATCGCCGCGCCGGAGGACAACACCGGCTGGATTACGAGCGAGCGGGCGAGAGCGCATGTACAACAGATCCGGCATAATTCGGACGCAATCCTCACCGGCATCGGAACCGTCCTGTCGGATGACTGCCTGCTGACCGATCGGACTGGTCTGGAACGCAGCCGCCCGCTGCTCCGGATGGTGGCCGATTCCACGCTGCGCATCCCGCTCGATTCGCGAATAGTCACCAGCTTCAAAGGCGATCTCGCAATTCTTACCACTTCGGCCGCTTCCGAAGATCGCCGCCATATGCTCGAACACCGGGGCGTCCGCGTGCTCGTGTTCGATGGGCCCGGAGGGCGCACCGACCTCGGGAAACTGGTCGAATATCTGGCCTGTGAGAATTACCGGTCGCTGATGATCGAATCCGGCAGCAAGCTGAACTGGGCGGCGCTCGAAGCCGGTATCGTCGACAAGGTGTTTTTTTATTACGCGCCGAAGATCCTGGGCGGCCTGCGATCGCTTCCGGTGGCTGGGGGCGCGGGACGCTTACACCGCCGCGATGCCATCCAACTCAGCCGAGTGAGGCTACATTCCATTCCGCCGGACGAGTTCGCGCTGGAAGCTTACGTGGAGAAGTGACGTGTTCACCGGAATTGTCGAGGAGGTCGGAACAATCGGCGCGGCTGGCGCGCGCATGAAAGTGCAATGCCGGAGCGTGCTGGCCGATACCAGGGAAGGCGCCAGCATCGCGGTCAACGGCGTTTGTTTGACTGCGGCCAAAGTGGAGCCGGACGGCTTCTGGTGCGACCTTTCACCGGAGACTTTGGAGCGCACTAATCTGGGCGTGCTGGGCGAAGGGTCGCGCGTGAATCTCGAACGTCCCGCAGCGGTCGGCGACCGGCTGAGCGGCCACATCGTCCAGGGCCACGTCGACGGAACCGCCGAGTGCGTTTCACTCGATCCGCTGCCCGACGGGAACTGGTGGCTCAAGGTTCGTGTTCCTCAAGCGCTTGACCGCTACATGATTCAAAAGGGCTCAGTTACTCTGGACGGCGTCAGTCTGACGATCGCAGCGCTCGAAGACTGCGTGCTCGGGGTTGCCATCATTCCACACACGTACGCGAACACGATCCTGGGAATCTATCGCAGCGGGACCAGCATCAACGTAGAAGTAGATGTGATTGGGAAGTACGTGGAGAAGTTTCTAGTTTCTAGTTTTTTGTGGTTTCGAGCTAGCGGATAAAGCCTCCGATCAGTTTACGAACGCTCTCCACCAACTTATAGAGTCGTTCGAAGTCTGGATGGGTGATGTATTGAAGATCGAGCGCAATGTACAGATGGCTTTGAACCTCAATCGCGGAGCTCTGAGCAATCCGCGCCGTTTCTACCGAAACCTTCCCCAATATTGGCCATGATCGATACGCTGGCGCGCTGGATTTGGTTACGCAGCTCAAAATCCTTGCCAAATGCTATGACCACAGTGACTACTGTGCGGTCACACCAAGAAAACTCTCCGCCCACAACCAGAAACTAGGTTAGTGCTCCAGTTCCTGCTTGATCTCTTCAGCCACTTGGCGGGCCTGATCCACCGCTCCGATCTCGAAGCTAATCGCGCCCACGCGCGGGTGCCCGCCGCCGCCGTAGCGCTCGCAAATGGTCGCGAGGTTGTGGGTCGGAATCTCGGGAGCCCAGGGATTGGAGCCCACCGACACTTTGGTCCGGAAACTCGAATTGCTTACCGAGACGGTGTAAGTC
>DATHOT010000106.1:0-4161 GCA_035484655.1 Bryobacteraceae bacterium
CGCTGCATAAGGGGCTCCCAAAGGTTTTGGTTTGGTTTGGAAGCTCGATCATAGCCTGAGGCGGGCCTCTCTTCAAACATTTTCTTTATGAAATGTCGTTTGAAGATTAATTTTGCAAGTGGCTTAGTACACTCAATCCCCGATTTCCACGCCAGAAAATTGGGGATTGAGTGCACTGTCCCTAATTTCATCCGATTGTGTTTTAATCGCTAGAGGCAAGGAGCCACCCCATCCATGAATTCTCAGAGATTGCTTTTCGGACTCGCCGGAGCTGTACTGTTTTCAGCGGCCCAACTGCATTCCCAGGAGCCGGTCGACCTATCGATCGTTCAACGCATCAAAGCCGAGGCGTTCGAAAACTCTAAGGTGATGGACCACGAATTTTACCTGACGGATGTCTACGGCCCCAGACTCACCAACTCCCCTGGATTCAAGGCTGCGGGCGATTGGGTGGTTAAGCGGCTTCAGGAGTACGGTCTCACCAACGTGCACGAAGAATCGTGGGGCCCCTTCGGCCGAAGCTGGACCTACACCCACTATGCCGGCCACATGGTCGAGCCGCAGTATCAGCCTCTGATCGGTTTCCCCCTCGCCTGGACGCCCTCGACCGACGGAGCCGTGCAAGGCGAGGCGATCTACGCGCCCTTAAACAACGACGGCGACCTCGAAAAGTTCCACGGCAAGCTGAGGGGCAAGGTGGTCCTCTCTATGCCGTCCAAACAATTGACCATGGTCCTCGAGCCGCTCGGACACCGTCTCACCGACCCGGAACTGGAAGCTCGCGCGACATCGGCCGATCCATCGCGGCTGGCAAATCCCTTCCGCGGACCAGTGCCCCCCGGCCAGCCGGTGACGCCCGAAGAACGCGAGAAGCAGGCGCAGTTCCGCAAGAAAGTAAACCAGTACCTCAAAGACGAAGGCGCGCTGGCTGTCCTTCAATATGGATACAACGGCGATGGCGGCACCGTGTTCGCGGCCGCTGGTGGCTCGCGCGATGCGAAAGATCCCGTTCCTCCGCCCATGGTCGCGGTGACGCCCGAGCATTACAACCGCGTCATGCGGCTGCTGGATCACAAGATCCCAGTTAAGCTCGAGTTCGACATCAAAGCCCAGTTCATCGATTCACCCACCGATTCCTTCAACGTGATCGGCGAAATCGAAGGCGGCCGCAAGAAGGACGAGATTGTAATGCTGGGCGCGCATCTCGATTCCTGGCATGGGGGCACCGGCGCCACCGACAACGCCACCGGATCCTCGGTCGCCATCGAAGCTGTGCGCATTCTCAAAACGCTAAACGTGCAGATGGATCGGACCGTGCGCATCGCGCTGTGGAGCGGTGAGGAAGAAGGACTGCTCGGATCGCAAGCCTATGTCAAGCAGCACTTTGCCGATCGCGAAACCATGCAGCCCAAGCCCGAGTATTACAAGCTGGACGCGTATTACAACGACGACACCGGCACCGGAAAATTCCGCGGCATCGGCGCGCAGGGCAACCTCCAGGTCAAGCCCATCTTCGAAGCCTGGTTAAAGCCGTTCCATGACCTCGGAGCGACCACCGTCACTGGCGTCACTGGGCTCACCGCCCGTCGGCCCGGCGGCACCGACCACACATCATTCGACTTCGTTGGACTTCCCGGCTTCGGTTTCCTGCAAGATCCTATGGAGTACAACACTCGGACGCATCATTCCAATATGGATGTATACGATCGCGTGCAGCCAGGTGATGTGATGCAAGCCGCGGCCATCATGGCCACCTTCGTCTATCACACCGCCATGCGCGAGCAGATGATGCCGCGCATCCCGATGCCCAAGCCGCTCCCCAAAGAACGCCAGTCCACAAATTAGGGACAGTGCACTAGTGCACTCAAATACCGATTTCGCCACAGGAAAGTGAGACTGCCCTACTTCTTCACAATCCACTCAAACGCCTCACCGACGCCTACCGGTATCGCTGAGACAATCGCGTATTGGGCGCCATCTCTGACTCGATAAATCACCAGTTGTGAAGTCATTTCGGTCAGAAGCCGAGCCGGGAGGAAGGCCGCATCGCTCTCCGAGCACAATAGGTACTCAGAATCCGGAGACCAACGCAACGCCCCAGAAAGCTTCTTTCCTGGCAGAACCACCTTGCTTTCGTTCCCGGAGGGAGACATCAGAACGCCAGAGCTTTCTGGCGACCGAAATGCAATCCAGCGACCGTCGGGAGACCAGCTCGGATCAAACCCGGCCGCGAGTTGCTTGGATTGCTTGCTCGCCAAGTCTAAAACCAAGATCTTGCCATCTCGTTCGTAAACGATGCGATCCCCGGAAGGTGACCAAGCAATTCGATGGGAGGTCGAATGAGGATCGTCGGCCGCCGGATCGATGATTTGGACCTCGTTGGAACTAACCGAAACGTACGCCAGCCCTTCCTTACCCTGTAGACCAACTTTGTCGCCAGTGGCGGAGATGGCTAGATTACCGATGTGAAAGTGTATTGGCAGATGCCATTTCTCCTTGCCCTCGGGATCCGAATACACTATTCCCGGAGATTGCCGTTTCACCCGTCCTGCACGGATATCTTCGAGTGTAATGTCTTGTCCTTTTCTGCCACTCATTAGACTGTCATAAACCCCGATAATGGAACGACCGTCGGGCGAAGTTGTGTTGTTGTAAAAAGACCACCAACTGAAGGGGTCCCGCTGGAATCTCCGCGGTGGATCAAAGGTGACCTCGTCGCTGACAAAATTGAGCACGCGGATCAGCCCCAAGCCCTCTGTTTCCGCCTTCCGCCGCAGTTCCTGAACCAGGCTATGATCTGCCCCTGTGCACGACGACGTGATCGCGATCAACGCGGTACCGATCAGCGTGGCAATTCCCGTCAATCCGCTTCCAGGACTCATACTCTCGCATCGGCATCAGCCAGCGATAGGTTTAATCGGCCCGCATCGTAGTATCATTCGGACGGAATGTTCGACCGGATCGCGGACTTCATCGCGCGCCACCAAATGTTCCCGCCCGGCGCCCGTGCAGGGATCGCCGTCTCAGGCGGCGCCGATTCCATCTTCCTGCTCCATGCCTTGCTCGAACTGGCGCCCCGCTGGAACCTCCAGTTGAGCGTGGTCCATATCGATCACGGCATTCGCGGCGACCAGTCCCGCGCCGACGCCGCATTCGTCGCCGACCTGGCCGCCCGGCTTCATCTCAAATTCCATCTGCGCCAGGCCGACGTCCCTGCCATCGACGACAACCTGGAGCAGGCCGCTCGCCGCGTCCGGCAAGCCTTCTTTGCCGAACTCCTCTCCACCGCCGCCGTCGATCGCATCGCCACCGGCCACACTCGCTCCGACCAGGCCGAAACCGTGTTGTATCGAATTCTCCGAGGCTCAGGGCTCCCCGGCCTCGCAGGTATTCTGCCGGTGACCAAGGAACAAATCGTGCGCCCCCTCCTGGAACTCGATCGCCCCGAGATCGAGTATTGGCTCCGTCAGCGGAACATCCCCTGGCGAGACGACGAAACCAATCAGGATCGCTCCTATGCCCGCAATCGTCTGCGCCACGAAATCCTGCCACTCCTGCGCGACACCTTCAACCCCCGCCTGGACGAAGCCTTAGCCAACCTCGCAACCCTGGCCCAGGATGAAGAAAGCTACTGGGCGGCCGAACTCCGGCGTCGCCCGTCACCGTCCTGTAACACCCCGCAAATCCTTTCCACCATCGAACTGACCGCCCTTCCGGCCGCGGTCGCCCGCCGCCTGATCCGCCAGGCCATCGAATGCGCCAAAGGCGACCTCCGGCAAATCGACTTCGCCCATATCGAGCGCATCCTTAAAATGGCCTGCTCCCCAGCCGGCCACGGCCAGGTCCAGATCCCCGGCCTGGATGTTCTCCGGTCCTTTGAATGGATCCGCCTCGCGCCGGCCGCGCCCAACCACGCCTCTTCCTTCGATTTTTCAATTCCCTTCGCCCCCCCCGCATCCGTGGAACTTCCCGATGGCTCCGCCCGTATTACGTTGCAGATACTAGAGAAAGGGGAGCGTGCTCAGGCCTGTGGTACAGTGGTGAATGAACTGGACTGGGGCCGCTTCACATCCCCGAATGGCGCTCCCTCCGGTCTGGAAGTCCGTAACTGGAGACCAGGTGACCAGTACCAACGTATGGGGCAATCCCGTAAACAAAAGA
>DATHOT010000107.1:0-15422 GCA_035484655.1 Bryobacteraceae bacterium
GATCCGATGCCGTCCCCAGTCGGTCTTAGAGGTGATGTATAGAAACCCGCCTACTAACAAGGCGGTAATAAACAAGACGCGCAATCTCATACTGATAAACTCCGTAGCGAGTTGTACACGGCCTTCACTTGTTCCAGCGTATGCTCCTTGGCGCCCGACGTATCGATCACATAATCGGCCACGCGCACCTTTTCTTCCAGAGGCAACTGGCGGCTGAGCCGAGCCAGCACCTCCTCTTTGCTATACGCACCGCGCTTCATAGCCCGTTCCATTTGTTGTTCGGCGGTACAGACCACCACGATGAGCCGGTCGAATCTCCTATAACTACCAGTTTCAACCAGAATCGCCGCTTCGACAACTACGATAGCCGCCGGGTCGGTCTGTGCGATTTGGGCGATGATCCCCTGCTGCCGAGCGATCACTACCGGATGAACGATACTGTTGAGCTTCGCCAGGCGCTCCGGATTGTTCCAGACCAGCGCGCCCAACTTGCGCCGGACGATGTGGCGGTCCTGGTCCAGAATCTCCTCACCGAATTCGTTCACCACCGGATCGTACGCCTCCGCGCCCGGCAGCAGCACCTGATGTCCCAACTCGTCGGCTTCGATTAGATGGCATCCGAGTTCCGCCAGCGCGTGCCCGACAAAAGTCTTGCCGCTGGCCAGGCCGCCCGTCAGCCCTACCCGCAGCATAAGTGCTGCTCGGCGGCGCGCACGGTATTGGACATCAGCATTGCGATCGTGAGCGGCCCGACGCCTCCAGGCACCGGCGTATACGCGCCCGCCAGTTCCTTGGCCGCCTCCGGGTCCACGTCGCCCACGAGGCCTTTGCCGTCTGGTCCACGATTCTGGCCGACGTCGATCACGGTGGCGCCCGGCTGGATGAAGTCGCGGTTGAGAAGCGCGGGCCGGCCAATCGCTGCAACCAGGATATCCGCCCGCCGGCATTCTTCAGCAAGATTAGAGGTCTTGGAGTGGCAGATCGTCACGGTTGCGCTTTGATGCAACAACAGCAGGGCCATGGGCTTACCCACGATATCGCTGCGCCCCACCACCACTGCGTGTTTTCCTGTGACTGGGATCTGGTACCGCTTCAAAAGTTCCATAATCCCGGCCGGCGTGCAAGCCCGCGGCGCCGGAATGTCCGCTACCAGGCTTCCGACGTTCAGCGGATGAAACCCATCCACATCTTTGTCGGGCTGCATGCCCAGCAGGATCCGGCGCTTATCCACCTGTTTCGGCAGCGGCGACTGCACCAGTATCCCGTCAATTTCATTCCGCTGATTGAGGCCTTCCAGGATGCCCAGCAGATCCTCGGTCGAGATGCTGTCCGGCGGCGTAATTTTCTCGCTGTAAATACCCAGATCGTGGCAGGTCTTTATCTTGTTCCGCACATAAATTTCCGACGCCGGATCGTGCCCCACCAGAATCACCGCTAAACCGGGCTGTCGATGACTGGCGGTGAGCTTCCGGATGCGCGGCCGAAGCTCCGCGAGAATCTGCTCGCGCACCCATTTCCCATCCAGGATCTTTGCGCTCACGGCTCAGAATCAATTGCTTTTCTTGGATTTTGTCGTGCTACTGGATTTCGCCGGCCGCGGCGCGCCTTCCTTGAGCAGCTTCTCGACTTCTTCGCGAATGTGCTTGTCCATGTCATCGTCGAAGAAGTTGGTGTCCAGGCCCGAGTATTGCGCTCGAATCACACCGGCGCGGTCGAGAAACACCATCAACGGAACCAGCGGCCGTTGCGCTGGCGGCCATTGCATATATTCCAGCGCGCCTAGCGCGCTCGCCGTCCCGACCGGAAACGGAGGGCTATAGGTCCGGATGAACCCCGGAACGTCGGGGTTTTCGTTTACCGCAGCCTCGATTACCGCGAACCCCTGGGCCCCCAGATCCTTTTCAATGCCACTCAAAACTTGAGTGGTTTTTTGGCAGTGTGGTCAAGTCGTGAGAATGAAAACCAGGCATAACACCTTGCCCTGGTAATCACTCACCTTGATCTGCTTGCCGCCGGCGAGCTGAACGACGAAGTCAGGAGACTTCCGTGGAATGTCGGCTGCAAAAGCAAATCCCACCAACGCTGCCAGAGTGACGATTATTTTCGCGCGCATGCTGAACTTTGAGTATACAAGACCCCTCGCCATTCACTCGGCGCCCTTTCGCGCCACGGCCACCAAGCGGCTCGCGTCCAGGCCATAGCACGAGCCTCCCAAGTCCCCAAACAATTTCACGTCCGCGAAACCGCTCGCCACCAGACGGTCCTTGAGCTCGCGGCCGGAGTAAATGGTGTGTTCGAACCGGAAGCTTCGGCTGCGGCCATCCTTTACTAGAACCCACTCGTTTTCCACCCGGCTCCAATCCTTGCAAACTTGTGGACGTTGCAAGAGCAAGGCGCCGTCCGGAAACTCGGTGACCAGCGAGTCCTTCCAATTTCGAGCCAGCCGCTCTTTGCTGATGATGTCGATGACGAACACGCCACCGTCCTGGAGGCTTTCGCTGACATTCTGCAACACTCGCAGATCGTCTGTTTCGTCGGCAAAATATCCAAATGAAGTGAAGAGGCTGCACGCCAGATCGAAGTTCGTGGGATGCCGGAAGCGCCGCATATCCTCCTGCACCCACTCTACCGATACACCGTCGTCACGCGCTCGCTCGCGGGCGCGATCCAGCAGGAACCCAGACCTATCCACGCCGGTAACTTCGAGACCGCGCTTCGCGAATTCGACTGCATGCCGGCCCGGCCCGCAACAAAGGTCCAGCACTTTGCCACCTTCGCAACCGCTAAGAGCGAGCACCTGAGCCACCTGTTCCGGAGCCGCCGAAAACCGCTCGGCCGGAAACATATAGGGATACAGCTCGCGCCAGAACGCTTCGTCTTCGAACCATTCCATAAAGCGAGTTCTTAGGCGTTCATCACGCGATTCATGCGCTCGATGGCCTCGTCGATCTCGGCCGTATTCTTGAAACCGATCGTCACCGCATCGACGCATCCCAGGTTCATCGCGAACTTCATCGCGCGGTCGCGGTCTTCGGCGCGCGTGAACCGTCCCTCGCCGCACAGTTTCATGCTGATGACGCCCAGGCCCTGCGAGTGCACTTGTCTCGTGTGCGCCACCACTTCATCCACTTGGCCCTGCTCCTCGACGTCCGACAACGCTTCGGTATCCATCTTCGTCCCGTTGTGATTCATGCGGATCATCGCGATATCCAGCCACTGATTGCCCGGAAATGTCCGCAGCGCCTGAAGCCCGTGCACCGAAGCTCCATGAGCCAGAATGATCTTTTTGTCTTTTGCCGCTGAGAATCCATCCTGCAGCTGCCTGTAATCCTTCGCCCACGTCGGCGGGCGCAGGCAATGCAGCAGCAGGATATCGATGTACTCAGTCCGCAGTTGCTTGCGAAACTGATCGATCTTCGGTTGAGGATCACCCGAGGCCGGCCTGCTGTACTTCGTCATCAACTTGTAGCTGTCGCGCGGAATACCATTGAGAGCGGACGCGAGCATCTCCGGCATGCCGTGGTAGCTCTCGGCGGTTTCAAAGAAACGGACGCCCCGCTCGTAAGCGTACCGAACCAGCCGCGTGAACTCCGTCTGCCCCAGTTCGCGCTGCACCTGGCCGCTGAATGTGCCGGTTCCAAAGGCGAGCCGCGTCACCTTAACGTTCGATTTGCCGAGCGTGACCCAATCGGCTGCCGATCGCTTAACGCTTTGCGCCCCGGCTCCACCGCCCACGCCGGACAGCACCGCCGCGGCCACGCTTGTTTTCAGAAAATCGCGCCTGGTTGACCTAATGAATCCAGACATAGACGCCCCCTAGGAGGTTGGTGAAAAAGTCTCTCGCAGGTCGGAGACCTGCGCCACGTGTAGAGCTAAGTCATTGACCTGGAGTTGTGGAGCAGGTCCCCGACCTGCCAATGTGAGCTCTTGAAAGACTTTTTCAGCAACCTCCTAGAGCCACTCTAGCATTCGGCGAATTTGTATCCGAGTTCGAGGGTCTCGCCCGCGGCCAATGCGAACCATTCCCGGAACAGCTCGTCGCGCCGGGCTCTCACGCGTGCCAGATCGTTGGTGGCCAGGAGGCGCGGGATGACCCGCCCGGATGCCGCCGCATGGATGGCCGCGTGCTCGTTGAACTCATCCGCCGTCCAGGTCGCCCCGCCGGCGCGCTCCGCATCCAATGACCCGACGAAATATTCCACCTCCAGCGCCTCGTCCGGCAGTGGACCGCGAGCCCTCTGGCCGGTCGTATCCTCCACATCCCAGCCAGCCTCGATCAGCCCGTAAAAGCCCTGCCGAAAACCGAGCGTCGATTCCACCGCGAAATGGGTCAGGTCGTGCAGCGCGAAGAAAGCCGCCTGCCGCTCCTGCTTTTGCCAGGTGACCGATCCGTCGGAGCGGACGCAGCGCAGCACTCCGCTCCCATCTCGGCGTTTGGTGATCTGAATCCGCATCTTTTCAGAGCATATGATAGAGAGAGCCGCTATGGGAAAATTCATCATCGCACCGCACATGCGCCTTCAGGAATGGGTCGCTGAAGCGAAAGGCTATTTCGCCGCCGAAGGTCTCGACTATGAGTTCCGAGACGAGCTGATTTCCAAAGAAGGCAAGCGGCATGACCTGGGCGATAAGATCGGCGCGTACCAGACTTTCGAGCAAGGCCGTTCCGCCACGGTAAGCTGTGCCTGCCACTGGACTGTTAACGTCGCAGCCTCTAACGGCCATGGCAAGCTCTATGCCGACGCTTATTCTGTTTCGCCCGCGGGTGTTTTCGTGCCGCCCGAATCATCCGTCCGGCATCCCGCCGATCTGGCCGGCGTGCCCATCTCGGTGGGTTACCAATCCGGCAGCCATTACGCCACCATTCAGGCGCTGGAGCAATATATTCCGCATGACCGTATGCTTCTCTCGTTCGCCGACGGCCTGCTCTTCAACCGCATGGAGCTGCTGGTGGATCGCAAGGTCCCGGCTGCGTCGCTATTCAGCGGTCCCTACTATTTCATGGAGCAACTCGGTTTCCGCAAAGTCATCGACACCACTTTTATGATGGCTTCCATGCTCACTGGCGATCCGGATCCGGAAGATGTCCGCAAGTATTTCCGCGCGCTGCGCCGTGCCCAGCGCGACATCGATCTGCGCCCCGAGCTATTTACACATTTCTACAAGAAAGAATTCCCGGAGCGTTTTCACGATCAGATCGATACTCGCCGTTGGGGGCCCGGCGAGCGCATCGTCTTTGAACCTTACAGCAAAGAGGTCTTCGAGGAGTCCTTCCAGTGGATCGCCCGGCACGCTATTTTCCCGGAAGGCCAGATGGGCTCAGGCAACTACGAGCAAGCTGCGGTCTCGCTATGCAACGCCACTAATACCTAACGACGTCGTCGCCGCGCGACCATAATTTAAACCTTGGTTTTGGCCAGCTTTCTATAGCTGCCTAGCAAGATCAAGCCCGTGCCGATCAGCAGCAAGGTCCTGTTTTCGGGAACAGCGTTGGTGGATATTTGGCCTGTTACATTACTCCCGGATTGCGTACCAAACCCAAACACCACATCACTCGCGACTGTCGCGGAGGTGATGGCTGAATCCGAGATCGTGAACGTCGCCGTTTCATCCAGGAATGGGTTATGCGGCCCATTTCCCGTGATCGAATTGTTCGCATTTGTGTACGGTCCCGCACCGATGATCAGATGGGACGGAAGGGTGGCAGTGGGAGCAGGAGTCCCTCCGGCCGGACAAAGTACGCAAATGACCGCCCCGCCGCCACCGGACAATTGCAGCGCCCATCCAGTGCTCACCGTGGCGCCCTCGGTAAAAGTGTTATTGCCGTTCACGGTGCGTTCCGTGGCGGAGCTGGACATGCTGGCTGAGCCATTCAGCGAGGAGCTCAGCGCGAATTGGAGATTGCTCAACAGTTCGCCCACACTGGTCGGATTGCTCAAAAGATCGTTCAGTGTGATGGTCAGGGTACCAGGGCCAGTCACAAAAACGGCCGATGCATCCACGGATCCGTTCGAAGTTGTACTGCCGGATGGGGTCACAAACGTAATCGTCGTGGCCGATGCGATTCCCGAAATAGTAAGAACGGTCACCAGCAGGCGTACCGCTAAAGTTTTCCAATTCGTGCTCATCGATGTCTCCTCGTGTACTCTTGAGGGCGTTTGACTCTGACTCCCCCGGAGTCAGTATGTCAGCGACGAAATTTTATTTGAACTGGATGGGCTTCCAGAATGGGCACCTGGAACAATTGCCAGTGGAGCGGTGGTTCGAGAGTGTTAATGCGCATGGCGGAGGAGCGGGGCGTTGTGCTTCACGTAAACTGCCCGGTATTCTTCAAACGCCCGGGTCAACGCGGCCGCGACATTTCCTCCACTGCGCACCTTTAGTCCCTCAATGTGGGAAACGGGCAAGAAATCACGAGTAGTGGAGGTGATGAACACCTGATCGGCGTCTTCGAGATCCTTGGGTAAGAGTGTTTTTTCGGCGGCCGAAATCCCGGGCACACGAATTTCTTCCAGCAGCAAGGCGCGGGTGACGCCGGGCAAGCAGCCGGAGTTGAGCGGCGGCGTGAATACTTCGTTCCCTCGAGCTATGAACAGATTCGCCGAGGTACATTCGCACACCTCGCCGCGCTCATTCAACAGGATCATTTCGTCGAAGCCCCGCTGATGCGCCTCCTCGTACCAGGTCAGGTTCTGCGCCCAGGAAAGAACTTTGGTGCCGGCGAATTCATTTTGCGCATGCCGGCCATGCGGCTTAACGGTCAGCCGCACGCTTGTTCCCCAGTTATTTATGTCGGCCGTAAACGCGATCAGCTCAAAGTCCCGCGCCAGATCGGGCCCTTCAAACAGGCCGCCCCGGTTCCGGACCACCGCGACGCGCAGGGTGGCGTTCCACGCCGAGTTGGCCTCCACCAAGCGGAGCAGCCGCGCTCTCACTGAGTCACGGTCCGATGGAAAAGGAACATGCATCCGGGCCGCATCGCGCTGCATTCGCTCCCAATGCCGCTCGAACGCAAAGGGCACTCCCTCTTGCACACGGAGGGTGCTGAACACGCCCCAGCCATTCAAAAACCCGACCTGGCCGGCCGACAAGCTCTTCTGGTGCGCGTCCAGTATGTCCTCGTTGTGCAGCAGGAAACGATGCATATCTTGATGTTAACTCGCTGTGGCCAGGCTCACTCCACCCGCTCGAGCGTCAGGCGGCGTGTCAGCCTTTCCGTACCGGCGCGACCAGAGCCTGGCGCCGGGCCGAACAGCAGCTTGCCATTCTCGAAGCGGAAAAACCGCTTCTGCTCCGTTCCGATGTAATCCGGACGCCAGGCCGCCTCAACTTTCAACGTCACGCTGCCCGCGGTTTCGTCGATGCTGCAAGGCCCCGAGTACGCGATATACGAGCTCAGGAGCCTGGCCTTCATCTGTTCGCCCATGGACTGTCCCGGCTCGAATGACGGCGTGTCGGACGACATAATCTGCACATAACACCAGCCGCCGGCGACGACAATCGAACCGATCGGGTGGGTTCCCCACGGAAGGCGGCCCACTTCTCCGTTGGCTCGAAGGTCCTCCGCGGCCAGCAATTTCCAGCGGCCTTGCAACGTTTCGGCGGTGGCCGGATGAGTGAGCGCGATCATCCCCAGAAGGACGACAAGTTGTAGTTGTCTAGCCATATGGCTACGGATCGTATCACAACCCGCTTACTAAGCTCGCCTGGACTCGAGCCAATAAGCCACGCCGGCGAATACAAGATAAGACAACAGCGCCTCGACGGCGGCCCCGTTAGCGGAAGAAGGCTGGGGACCAAAGAAAGCAAGCCCCTGGACGACCAGCATCACCAGCCCGAAGATCAGCAGGCCGTAGCGGCCTGCCGGCGTCACCGGCCTGGTCGTCCGGTAATACAGATAGATTCCCCCGAAAAGAAACGCGATCTCGAGAGCCGAGGAGAGCACCGGATAATTCCACAGCCCCAACCCTACCTTCAAGGTGTCGTCATACAGCGCCAGGTCCGGGCGATGAACCAGCAGGTCCAGCACCCAATGGGAAAAGACCGCTCCCCCCACCAGTGCTGCTCCCAGCCAACCATCGCCGCGCCGAAAGCTACGATAGACGACGCTCGCGCCAAGGGACCACAGAATTGCCGCCGTCAGGCTGTGCGTGTAGGGCATATAGTAAAGATCCAGCGGGTTGGTAGCGGTGATCCCCGGAACGATCCGGACTTTTTCGATCCCCAACATCACGAAGATCGACCAAAACACATCGAGCAACTGCACTGCCAGGAAAAGCACCCACAATGGAACCGATTTTTTAGCCGCCTTCGCCGCCAGGGCCGGACCATAGTGACCAACGAACATACGGCCTCCTTTGCGCTAGCGCTGCAGGGCGCGCGCGACCGGCATCAATCGGCCAGGGGATTGGAAGCATGTCGCGAGCCACGCTCGACGACGCTGACGAGCAAAGCCGCGGCCGCACTCAACAGGACTAGAAAAAACAGCCCTGCCCGCAACGAAGTGGCTTGCGAGATGAACCCGATCGCGGGCGGGCCGACCAGAAACCCTAAATAGCCCAATCCGCTCACGGTCGCCACGCCCGCGCCTTCACTGACCGAAGGAACTCTGCCTCCACCGGCGAACACCAGCGGAATGATCGAGGACAGGCCCGCTCCCGCCGCTGCGAAGCCCGCCAGCGCCCATGCAACGGAGCCGGCTGCCACCACCAGGCCCAGCCCGGCGGTAGCGATGAGCGCGCCACCGCGGATCGTCCACGACCGCCCGATTCTGGCCGTAATCGCATCGCCGCCGAGCCGGAAGACCGCCATAGCCGCGGAGAAAACCGCGTAACCGGCAGCCGCGGTTCCGTCACTCGCACGCAAGACCTGCTTCAAGTAGACGCCCGTCCAGTCGGCGATCGCGCCCTCCGATAAGAAGATGCAAAACCCGATCGCGCTGAGTGCGATAAGCCCGATAGGCAATCGCCGAAGACTGATTCCCGCCTGGAGCGCTTCGCCGTTGCGTGTTTCTAGGGTAAATCCCTGCGCCAGGTTCGCCAGGATCAGCAAGCCTGCCGCGGCAAAAACGAGGTGGGCCAATGAAGATATGCCTCGGGACGCAAGCAAGCCACCGATACCAGCGCCCGCAATTCCACCGATGCTGAACATGGCGTGGAATCTCGACATCATGGGCACGCCCGACAACTTCTCGGTGCCTACCGCTTGCGCGTTCATGGCCACATCATTCGCGCCGGCCATGGCGCCAAAAGCCAGCAAGGCCGCAAATAAGCCGATCCCGTTGTGTGACAGGGCCGGGAGCAGCAACGCAATCGAGAAGCCGACACTGGTCCACTTGGTCAAGCGCCTGCTTCCGTATCGATCGACCAGCGCGCCCGTAACAGGAATAGCCGCGATCGATCCGATGGCCGTTCCCAGCAGCGCGAGGCCGAGAGCTCCATCGGTCAGGCGCAGCGTCGACTTTATAGCGGCGATGCGCGAGACCCAACTCGAAACGATCAGCCCGTGCACCAGGAAGCACACCATCACACCCCAAGACGCGCGCTGCAATTCCGTTCTCGCAACTTTCCGGTAGCGCGGCGCAGGCGTCACCGCTTCCAGCCTGGTCATTGAATCATTCCATCGGCGGCCGTGGCGCAGAGCGTTATATTGTCGGTACGGATCTTGTCCCATTGGTGGAGCGCGAATCCATGGGCCTCGAAGAACGACCGGATTTTTCCGCTGTCCCAGCGCAATACATCTTCCAGAATCGGGACCAGAGTGCTTAGCGCATCGTCGCTCAACACCGTGCGAGTCGCGATCGGGGTGATATAGCGGTTCTCCGAAACAGCGATGGTCGTTCCCCCCAGCCGGTTGACGTGCAGCATCACATGGACATCCGAACTCCCGTCGCCCACATAGATGATGCGATGCTGTCCGATGGCCGCGTTGGCGCGCAATTCATCCACTACCGCTACTTTCCCATAGCCGGCGGGAAGGCGGACGATGGACTCGATCTCTCCCGACGCGGCAGCGTATCGAAAGCGCGTGCCGTAAATGTGGGCCGGATCCACGACGCCCTCTAAAGCCGACTGGATCACTTCCTCCGGCGCCGCGGACACCACGTAAAATGAAAAATGTCGACCGTCCAAATCTTTGAGCACCTCCGCCAGCAGCGCGATGTTCGCCTTTAAGCGCACGCGCCGGCCCACTTCGATCAGATGCTCTTTGCGTACCCTGCGGAACTGGGGATCATGCAGCAAAAGATACGCGAGCTCGCCCCCTTGCTGGACCAGGTGAATATTCGCCAGCCCGGCCACTCGCTCGGGAAAGTCCGGGATGCGCAACAACTCGCTCAGCACGATACCTGAATCATGGAAACTCAGGGTCTGATCAAAATCGCTGAACAACAGATAATTGTTTGAGTCGCTCATAACTGTCCAGATGATCCAACGCTATGACAGGTTGCTCAATCCGGAAGAAAGCTGCTATAACAGCTTTCGTGGCGTCATTGCCGCAACACCCCCAGCCGAAATACCGTAAGGTCCTGGAGCGGCTCAGCCGTGACATCCTAATCGGCCATTATCAGCCTGGACAGAAGTTTCCGAGCGAAGCGGCCCTGGTGAAACGATTTGGCGCTTCTCGAATCACAATCGGCCGCGCGCTGCGCGAACTCCAGCAGCAGGGACTTGTCGAGCGCATCGCCGGGTCAGGCACCTATGTGCGAGATGTTACACAACGCTCCCGCGCGGGCTTACTGTTCGGCCTGATCATTCCCAATCTTGGCGAAAGCGAGATTTTCGAGCCTATCTGCCAGGCCATCGCCGCAGCGCCCGAGGCTACCGGTCATGCGCTGCTCTGGGCCCACTCGGATTCCAGGACCTCCAGCAAGGAAGATCAAGCGCTCCAGCTTTGCCAGCAGTGCATCGCCCGCTCGGTGTCGGGAGTTTTCTTTGCGCCCATCGAGATGACAGCGCGCAGCGCCGAAGTCAATCGCCAAGTGATGCGATCGTTAAAGGGCGCGGGCATTCCGGTGGTGCTGCTGGATCGCCGGCCGGAGGAAGCTGCTGCGCGCGAGCGCGTGGACCTGGTCGGTATCGACAACCATCGGGCCGGCTATCTCGCCACCAACCATTTATTACAGCTCGGTGCGAAGAGCATCGGGTTTATCGCTTACAAAGGGCAAGCGTCCACCGTGAGGGCGCGCATCTCGGGCTACAAAGAGGCATTGGCGGTCCACCGTCCTGCATGCGTCCCACACGTCTTCCAGGTTCCCGTGAAACCCAGTTTAAACTTGCCCACCGCCGCTCTTGGATGCGATGGTTTTGTATCGGCCAACGATCGCCTCGCCGGAGAACTGATGCATAGCCTTCTGGCGCGCGGCGTCCGCATTCCGCAAGACGTCCGCATCGTCGGCATCGACGACGTGAATTACGCAGCTCTTTTGCCGGTGCCCCTCACCACCGTCCATCAGCCCTGCCGGGACATCGGCGAAACCGCGCTCCGCGCGATGCTGGAACGACTAGAACGGCCTAAGATGCCGGCGCGCGATATTCTTCTGGATTGCGCGCTGGTCATTCGCCGGTCGTGCGGCGCTACGCGCGAGGCGTGATCGCGCACCCGAACCCGAAGGCTCGCCGAATTCTGTAAAATGGAATTTCACGCCACGAGCGGAGTCCGTTCGTTGACGATCTAATACGGTGCTCTTAAGAACAGAGGTTAAAATATGCCAGTAACACAAGCGGGACTCGAGGGCATTGTTGCCGCGGAGTCCGAGATTTGTTTCATCGACGGAGACCGGGGCATTCTTAGCTACCAGGGCTTCAATATCCATACCCTGGCCGAAAAAGCTACCTTCGAGGAAGTCATATATCTGCTTTGGCACGGTCATTTGCCGAAACAGTCCGAGTTGGACGCGCTGAAAAAAGATCTCGCGCGCTACCGGCCCATTCCCAAGGAAGTCATCGAATTCCTAGGCAAAGTTCCAAAAGCGCCTCCCATGGACGTGCTGCGCACGGCCGTCTCCATGCTGGGGCTGTACGATTCCAAAGCGCGGGACAACTCCATCGAAGCCAGCGTTGAAAAAGCGGCTCGCCTGATGGCTCAGACCGCGACCATCGTGACCACCTACGATCGTCTGCGAAACGGCCGGCCGGTGGTGGAGGGCGATCCCAACCTCGCTTTCGCCGCCAATTTTCTCTACACGCTCACCGGTAACAAGCCGGACGAAGTGATGGAGCATGTGTTCGACATCGCACTTATCCTGCATGCCGATCATGAGCTGAACGCTTCCACTTTCGCCGCGCGCGTGGTGGCCGCGACGCTCTCCGACATTCATTCCGCCGTCACTGCCGCCATTGGAGCATTGAAAGGCCCTTTGCATGGCGGCGCGAATGAGGACGTGATTCGCATGCTGCTCGAGGCCGGCGACGAAAAAACCGCGCTCGCGCATGTGCAGGACATGCTGGCCAACAAGAAGAAGATCGCCGGGTTCGGCCATCGCGTCTACCGCACCGAGGATCCACGAGCTACTCATCTTCGCTCCTTATCGGAAGAGCTTGGCCGCCGTACCGGGCATCTGAATCTCTATCTCACGTCCAAGAAAATCGAAGAGACCATCAAGGAGCAAAAAGGTCTGAACGCCAATGTGGACTTTTATTCGGCGTCGACATATTACTCCCTCGGAATCCCGATCGATCTGTTCACGCCGATCTTTGCCGTGAGCCGAATGTCGGGATGGACCGCGCACATTCTCGAGCAATATCGAAACAACCGGCTGATCCGGCCGCGCGCCGACTACACCGGAAAGCCGGTCGGCCAGCAGTGGGTTCCGATGTCCGCGCGCTGAATCAGTCGTGCACGATCTCTCTCAGTTCAGGGCTAACCTGGACGCCATCGCTCAACGATTGTCTACGCGCGGTTTCGCGCTGGATGTCGATCAGTTTCGCGCTCTCGATACTGAGCGCCGCGCCGCGGTGACCGAATCGGAACAGCTCAAAGCGAAGAAGAACAGCGAGAGCGCTGAGATCGGTAAGCTGCTTAAGCAGGGCGGCGATGCCAGTGAGCGCCAACAGCAGGTGCGAGCTATGGCCGATCGCATCTCGGCGCTCGACGAAAAGGTCAAGACTCTCGATGAATCGTTCCGGACCATGCTGGCCGGCATTCCCAACATCCCGCACGAGTCCGTTCCTATCGGCAAGAGCTCCGACGATAATGTCGAAGTCCGTCGCTGGGGGCATCCGCGAAAATTCGATTTCGAACCGAAAGCGCACTGGGACCTCGGCCCGGAGCTTCATATTCTCGACCTGGAACGCGCCGCCAAAATCACGGGTGCTCGATTCGCCGTTTACTGGGGCGTCGGGGCGCGGCTCGAGCGCGCGTTGATCAACTTCATGCTGGACGTGCACACACGGGAGCACGGCTATACCGAAGTACTGCCGCCATTTCTGATCAACTCCGCCAGCCTTTTCGGCACAGGCCAGCTTCCCAAGTTCAAAGAGGATCTGTTCAGGATCGAGGGTCACGACTTCTGGTTAGCGCCCACCGCCGAGGTTCCCGTCACCAATTTGTTTCGCGACGAGACGCTCGATGCCGACAAGCTGCCGATTTCGCTCTGCGCCTACACGCCGTGCTTTCGTAGCGAAGCCGGCTCCTACGGGCGCGATGTGCGCGGCATCATCCGCCAGCACCAGTTCCAAAAGGTCGAGCTGGTGAAATTCGCGCGCCCCGAGCACAGCTATGACGAACTCGAAAAACTGACTGCCGATGCGGAGGATATCCTGAAACGCCTCGGCCTTCCGTTCCGGACGGTGGCGTTATCAACCGGCGACATCGGCGCTGCATCGGCCAAAACTTACGACCTGGAAGTCTGGCTTCCGGGCCAGAACGGCTACAAAGAGATCTCGTCGTGCTCGAACTTCGAAGCTTACCAGGCCCGCCGCGCATCGATCCGCGCGAAATCGGGCAAAGGCAAATCCGAGTACGTCCACACGCTGAATGGCAGCGGACTGGCGATCGGCCGCACGTGGGTCGCGATTGTCGAGAATTACCAGCAAGCCGACGGCACGGTCGTGGTCCCCGAAGCGCTGCGGCCATATCTGGGCGCCGACCGCATCACCCCCGAACCCGCCAAATAATTAGGGACAGTGCACTCAAATACCGATTTCCAGCGTGGAAATCGGGGATTGAGTATACTGTCCCTAATTTATTTATGCGATATACGGTACTCATACTGAGCATGCTTGTTTTCGCTACCCGGCCCGCGACCGCGCAGTCCGGAGCCAAGAACGGCGAGTGGACCAGTTACGCGGCCGACCTGGGAAGCACGCGCTACTCGCCGCTCGACCAGATCAACGCCAGCAACTTCAATCAGCTCGAGATCGCCTGGCGCTTCAAAACGGACAACCTCGGACCGCGGCCCGAATATCAGTTCGAAGGGACGCCATTGATGGCGCACGGCGTCGTGTACACCACCGCCGGTTCGCGCCGCGCAGTGGTCGCGCTCGATGCCGCCACCGGCGAGATGCTGTGGATGCACAGCGAGAACGAAGGCCGTCGCGGCGCTGCTGCTCCCCGGCTCCTTTCCGGACGCGGCCTCGCCTATTGGACCGACGGCGCTGAAGAACGCATCCTCTACGTAACGCCCGGCTATCGGCTGCTCGCGCTCAACGCCAGGACCGGCGTTCCGGTCACCACCTTCGGCCGCAACGGCGTTGTGGATCTCAAGGAAGACGATGATCAACCTATCGACCCGATCACCGGCGAAGTGGGGCTCCACTCCACCCCGGTCGTCACCAAGGATGTCGTGATCATCGGGGCCGCGCATCGATCCGGTGGCGTCCCGAAGAGCTTCAAGAACGTGAAAGGCTACGTGCGCGGGTTCGACGTTCGCACCGGCAAGCGCCTCTGGATCTTTCACACCATCCCCAGACCGGGCGAGTTCGGCATCGATACCTGGTTGAACGATTCCTGGTCATACACCGGCAATGCCGGCGTGTGGGGGCAAATCTCGGTGGATGAGCAGCTCGGCATCGTGTATCTGCCTGTGGAGCTTCCCACGGGAGACTACTTCGGCGCGCATCGTCCCGGTAACGGCCTCTTCGGCGAGAGCCTGGTCGCGGTCGATCTCCACACCGGCCAGCGGAAATGGCACTACCAGCTCGTGCATCACGGCATCTGGGATATGGACATCCCGTGCGCGCCTATCCTCGCCGACATCACCGTCAACGGACGCGTCATCAAGGCCGTCGCGCAGCCAACCAAGCAGGCGTACCTGTACGTGTTTGATCGAGTAACGGGCCAACCGGTTTGGCCCATCGAAGAACGACCCGTCGAGAAAGGTGAAGTTCCGGGCGAATGGTATTCGCCCACGCAGCCATTTCCTACGAAGCCGCCCGCGTACGAACGAACGGGTGTTTCAATGGACGACCTGATCGATTTCACGC
>DATHOT010000108.1:0-11959 GCA_035484655.1 Bryobacteraceae bacterium
GACTGGCTTAGGCGGATCGGAAATCACGTAGGTTTTCCAAAGCTGCCGGCCGATGTTGGCATCGAGGGCGACCACGCTGCCTCGGAATGTGCAACATGGATAGTTCAGGCTCACGCCGGTCAGTTCCTCGCGCGATGCGACGGGAACGTAGAGACGGCCCTCATAGAATGCCGGTGCGCCAGTGATGCCAGCCAAGCCGTGGTCGTCGACTTTGGTTTTCCAGAGCAGCCGACCGGTGGCGGCATCAAGGCCATAGACGTTGGCCCGCACGTCGCCGAAGTAGACCGCGAACTTGCTTATACCCTGACCTTTCACTTCGCCGATGCTGATAGCGTTGCGTACACCCGACCGCGCTTGAAACGACCAATAGACGCAGCCGGTGGCAGAGTCGAGCGCGTAAACATAGCCGTTGTTGAGTCCCACGAAAACACGCCCCGCGGCCACCGCCGGCTGGCCGTGAACAGCAGTCGCGCCGGGAAAACCGAAGGCCCATTTGAGCTTCAATCTGGGAACTTGATCGGCAGTGATACCGGCTGCTTTGCCAGACTGAAAGCGGCCATTGGTGCTGTCGACGCCCCAGCCATTCCAGGCCGGCTTGGATGCAAGGCTGGTGATTGGAGGATTTGCCGCGCAGATGTTCGGCATCGCACTGGCATCGCCGGCATTGGAGCCCATGTAATTGCGGCCGCTCAGATATTCGCCAATCGCGCGGCGGTCGGCGCCGGAAAGCTCGCGCGCGGGGGCGTGGGCATCACCTTTGTTGAGCGCGTCGTAGATGGCTTCCGGGGGCATCTGACGCAACGTGGTGGCGTCGGGCGTTCCCTGGCCGCGGGTTTCGGAGTGACATGAGGTGCAGCTCTGATCGAAGAGGCGGGCCGTTTGCGGAGATTGCGCGATAGCAGCGAACGACAACAAGAGCATTCCCGAAAGTCGTTTCATCTGAGAATCTCTCCCATCTGTCAATTTACCGCTCGTCGGCTTCAGTCGCCTCGACTAAGCGGTCGACAGTCATGGCGTAGATGGCCATCTTACCGTCGCGGTCGCTCTGAAAGAAGACGCGTTGGCTATTGGGTGAAAAGATCGGCGCGGTCATTCGCGGATCGCTGGCGCGGTGTTCGCACAACGTCAGCTCTCGCTTGACGGAGCGGACCAGCAGGAGCACATAGGGGGAAGCTTTGCTGCCGCTGGCACCGATGAACACGCTCGAATCGCCGTTGCGATTAAAGGCGACAAACTGCGTGGTGTTGGAGATGAACTTGTCTTCGTTGCTATCAGGCGTACACTCGCGGATGTTATTCAAGTCTTTCGGGGTCGGCGGAAAATTCAAATACACGACCGTTCGGCCGTCGGCCGACCACACGGCCGGACCCAGGCCGCCGGACGCCAGCCGCAGCTTTCGATTTTGGGCTCCGTCAAAATTCACCAGCCACAGCTCGTCCGAGCCACGCCGATACAGCATGCCCGCTCGCTTGGGACGTGGCATGGGATCGGAAATCGAATCGCTCGCTTCAGCCAGCGTGGTGGCAGTCCCGGTGCGCATCGCGATCAGCCGCAGCCGGCTGCCGCCGGGTTTTTGCTCAACGAGCGCGGCGTACAGTCCATCCTCAGACAGGCTGAAGCCGTGACCGGCTTCGAACGCTTCGTCTATCCGATACACCTCGCGCGTGTGCAGGCTGTTGAGATTCGCGAGAAACAGAGAACGGCCGTCCAGGTAGCAAAGGCTATGCTCGTCGGCGAGTGCCAGCGAGTCGGGCACTATGTCGCTTGCCTCGGTGAGCGACCGCGATTGGCCGCTCTTCAAATCCATTCGATAGGCCTGCATGGCCCCCGACCGGTCACTGGAGTAAATCAGGAAGCTGCCATTGCGCGGAAACGCGCGGCCGTAGTAGGCGGGAAGCCGGCTCTCGTGCGCCGGATCAGTCAAGCGAAATACGTCGAACTCGGTGGCGGCATCTTTATAACGCTTGTACTCGGAAGGAACAAGCTGGCCCTTTTGGGCGAAACCAAGCGGCGCGCTCGCGAGAGACCACAAGAATGCCCGGCGCCTCAAAGCCAAAGCGGCTACCGATGGCTGGTCTGATAATGTTCTTTCAACAGGTCTAAACCGAAATCGCCGTCAAAATCGCGCCAAACGGAATGGATGTGATTGGCGTGATCCTGGGTGTCGTCGAACTCAATCAGAAAAGTCGGCGACTGGATCCGATAATAATGTCCCTCGCCCCGGTCAAATCCGCCGGCCCAGGCGAAGAAAATATTGTTGCCGGCTTTCTTGATCTGGTCTTCACGGTTTTGAGCGATCTGCTCCGGCATGTTATTGCAATACTCGTCGAGCAGCGTCTGAAGATTCTCACGTTGCTGCGCGTTCAGCTTGGCAACGGAAATTCCGTTGGCCTGGCCAGTGAGAGCGGCTTTGCGCGACGCCATGGTCAGAATGTCTTTGGGCGCTTCCTTGCTGATGATCCCGGTCTTCTGCTGCTCGGGCGTCAAGGATTGGGCCAGTGTGCGGGCGAGATCGTCTTCGCGAGCGAGAATGCGGACGCCTTTCCGCGGCCCTTCCTTCACCTCCTCCGGATTGGAGCCGAAGAAACTAGGCGCGCCCTGCACCTTGCCGTTGACGATCGTGAAATTCTGGGCGACATGATGCCCTTCGACGCGATATCCCCAGGTGCCCGTCTCCGAAGGATCGCCGAAGACGGTGAAGAAATAGCCCTCCGGGTCGCGCTGCGGTCCTTTGCCGTTCTCCATAAGCTTCAACACCTGATCGAGGCTCATGATGGTGGAGGCTTTGATATAGCCTCGCTGGCTAAGCCCGGCCGCGAGCAACGCATGGGCGAGTTGCTTCTGTTCACCGGTCATGTCGCGCAACGGAAGACCCTTGCGCGGTTTCGGGATGAAATGCCAGTCGAACCGCTCGTCATCCTGGAATTGGAAGGTGGCCTGCGCGCGCTGATCCGCGTTGAGCGACGCCAGAAAAGCCTTGGCCGCGTCGGACATGACAGACGCGGAATGGATGCGAGTATAAGCGGAGGTGAGGAGCACGATCCCAACTCCGATGGCAGCAAGCCGTAACCCAATATTCTTCACAGTGAGTCTCCTTTGCGAAGCCACTTTCGGCCGGGGGTCCGGCGTACTAACTAGCTTATATCAAGAGAAGGCGTCTTTGGCTTCCAGAGCATCCAATAGGTCACCCACGGTTTCGGCTTCGAGCAGCGCCATGTCGGGCTCCAGCCCGAACTCGCTGGTAATCGTGGTCAGAATCTGCACATCGGCGATGGAGGACCAACCCGAGACGGTCTCGCGGCTATCGGAGTCCTGTAATGAACCACGCGGCATTTGCAGAATCTCTTCCAGGGCAGCCTTGAATCCGGATCGTGTCATAGGTCTTTTCGAACGGCGTGAGCGGCTCGTTCCAGGTATTCCACCAGCAATTTTTCGGGGGTTACCATCCAGGCGATTTTACGGCCATCAAATGCCTTGGCCGGCAGCGGCACTCTGACCAGGGTTGCTCCGGCAGCTTGGCTGTGCTGGATCTGCGCCTGCAAATCGTCGACTTCGTAGCACACGTGGTGCAATCCGCCGCCCGCTTCGGCAAATTTGCGGACGGGCGATCGCGGACCCGCCGACTCCACTAATTCAATGGTCGATTCAGTGGCGAGATTAGCGGGCAGAAAGGTCACGTTGACGAATTGCAGGGGATCGTGAATCACCTGCCCGTCCCAAGAGAGGCACAAAGACCGCGCAAATTGCGGGGCGCTGCCGGAAATGGATGCCACGACGTAGCCGACATGATGCAAGCGCGATTCGGCCACGCTCAGTCCGCCCCCGCCATCACTGCTGGAGCGCTCACATTGCGGATGTGCGTCGCTGTGATCGACGGCTTTTCGGGAACCGTGATTTCGTATCGAATTTCATCGGAAGTCTCACCGGTTTTGGAAAATCCGAGCTTGGTGTACAGGTCGGCTACCAGGTTGTTCTTGCCGGTGGGGCGGTACACGGCGGTGATCTTGCGCACTCCCATCGACGCCGCCGCCTCCAGTATGCGGTCGAACATAAAGCGCTCCATCTGCCGGCCTAGGACGCGGCAACTCATGAGCCAGGTGTCGATTTCCCAATCATTGGGGACCGTGCTCACGCAAAATATCAAGCCAATCAGGCCGTAAGAGCCCATCCGGTCCGATAGCTGGAACGCGCCGGTCCACGAGCGGGGACGCTGGGCCAGTTGCCGGACCTGCGCCTCAGTGTAACGGCGCGTGGTCAGGTTGAACTGATTCGTCTTGTTGACGAGTTGCGTCACGCGCGGCAGGTTGGCGTCGGATACCGGGACCACCGACGCCTCCAGTTGAAGTTGTAGCAAGAATTCGTCCAGCGACTGCGAGGTGGAACGCAGCATCTCGCGCTGGGCTTCGCTGCGATATTGTTCGGCACGCGCCAGGTCCTCTTTGGAAAGCGAAAGGGTGAAGAAATAGTGGGCGCGGTCGAGATCGCGTACCCAATTCACCACCGACGAGCCTACGTCCGGCACTGTGACCTGCGGAAGTTGCGAGCGTACCCACTCGCGCTCCATGGGGTTATCGTCCAGGAACACAAAGCTGTCCAGACCGAGCGACAGCTTCTCGGCGATTTCGCGCAGATTCTGAGCCTTGTCGTTCCAGTTGGCTTGAAAAACAGCGAAGTCTTCCAGGCGCAGAAGCATGTGCTCATGCTTTTCGAAGGGCAAGCGCGCATCGTCGGGGTTGTTCTTGGAGCAGACTGCCAGCAAAATGCCGCGCGATCTCAGATCCCGCATGTATTCCTGGAGCCGCTGGTGAGCTTCTCCGGCCGCGGAGCCAGGACCGATCTGAATCCCTTTCAGCCCGTCTTCGCCGATAATTCCCTTCCATAGCGTGTTATCGAGATCGACGACGAGTACTTTGCGCGTCAACCCCAATACCGCGCGCAGGTGCGCCTGCTGCATTTCGGCGAGCGCGGGAAGCGCGTCGGTCCCCGGATGTTGCTTGAAACTGTGCCACAGCGTCGCGTCCTCCCAGCGATCCAAGCCCGTCTGGCGCTGGATGGCCGGGGTATCCAGGATCGACACGTGTGAAGGCGCCGCCCGCTGCATCGCCAGGTTGATCGCCTGGATCATGCGCGATCGCCCGCCGGCCAGCGAACCCGCCAGATAACCGTAGGCCTCGGCCGCCGGAAAATCGTAGGCGTGCTGAACCACGTGGCAGCCAAACTGATCCGAGAGTCGCTGCCAGAGAAGCTTGTTCTCCTCCACCACACGCTCGACGGCAGCGTCTTCATCGCCGGTCATAGGGGGAAGGTTCAGATCGCGCCAGTGAGTCACCAGGAACACCAAGTCGGGCCGGAACTTCGCCAAGCCGCTATCGGGATCGAGGACTTCTTGCTGCACGGCGCCATAAAGTCCCTGATAGAACGAGGGGTGGATTCGGTCTCGCAGGCAAAGCGCCTTAAGTAGCGGGATCAGGAGACTGGTGGTGCTGGTGCCTAACACTGCGACGCGGGCTTTTCGTAGCGGCCAGCCGGATTCTCCCCAGCCGGAGTCTCCAATGATCTCCTCGACCAGCTTTTCCGCCCTCGGGAAGAACGCGTAACGGACCGGCTGCGCAAGGGCCAACTGGATCTGGCGGGCGGCGTCCATTCTGCGAGCGTTCGTGGCTAAGGCTCGCGCGTAAGCCAGCCGGTGGAAGGGATCCGGCGTCGCGCCCAGGGAGAAAAAGTGCTCCCAATAGCCGCAGACTTTCGGATCACCGGCATGTTCAGAAAGCAGCGCGCAGAGGTAAGCGCTGTTGACATTCTTGGCGTGTTTATCGGTCCAATCCAGAGCTTCGCCGGCGCTTTTCTGCAGAGCCGCTGCCAGCACTTCTACAGTGGTGGCATCAAATCGCGATCCCAGGGTTTCTAAAGTGCCGGCCGCGACGGCCAGCTTCCCGCTCAAATCGCTTTGGCTGCGGAGTTGGTACGACAGAACGCTTTCAAGCGGCCCCTTCATTATCTGAATTCAGTTTACTGGATCGCGCCTTCCAGTTCCGGATGGCGGCGTGCCCAATCGATCGCGGCGCTCCGCGGCCAGAGTGCCACCGCCAACTGATACTGGAGACGACCGCTCTCAAACTGCTGCTTGCGGTCGGCATTGTGCTCCATGAAGCCGGCATCGGCGGGGGCCGGGCCAGCGGTGACAATGATTCCGCCCTCCTTGAGGTACGGACGATTCAACCACTCCAAGTGAGGATTCTCAGAGACGGCCGCCGGGTCGTGAAACCACGCCGAGGCCAGGATCGCTTTGATCGACGGCTGTAGCTCGAGCGAGCGCGCCATGCGGTAATAAGCCTTCAGCACTTCTTTTTCGAGCAGCAGCCCTCGATTCTTGGGCCGCCGTGCTACGTGCATGAAGAACATTGGCCGGAACCCACCGGTCCGCGCGGCGAGGAACCAGGCCAAGCGCGGCAAGTCCAGCTTGCTCGCTTTGAGCAGCCAAGAACGCGGAAACCCGGAGACCTCCCAATCCATCGGGCCGGCTGGAAAGCGGCGCAAGGAGATGGTCTTGCAGGCTGTCACGAACAGATAGCTGCCGGTTTCAAGCGGTGTTCCCCGGGATGGCCCTGTATAGAAGCGGTATTCGTCGGCGAGCAGCTTTCTGACGGACTCATGGATCGGCAAGCTCTCTATGCGCGGCTCGAATTCGGCCGCGGCGGAGCGGAGGAGCGCACGTTCGAAGGCGTCTCCTTCCATGTCGATCCCGGCCCGTCGCGCTTCATCTTTCAACGCCGTCACTGCCGCCTGACTCTCGGGACTCTCGGTAACTTCAGATACCAGACGCGCGCAAGGAGCAGCGGACCTGGTCAGGAACTCGAAGACCTCCGGCTTTGCTAGCATGAAACCCTTGAGATCATCTTAGCTTTCATGAGTCCTTCCGCATCTGTGACCACGCCGGCATGCTGCGCTCTCTAAAACTGCTGTTCTTGCGGATGGCGAACGCGCTGGGCGTGTCCTCGTTGCTGATGAACACGACCTGGCGCAAGAAACGGTTGTTGATCCTCTGTTACCACGGCATTTCGACGGACGACCAGCATCGTTGGAATTCCGATCTTTACATGCCGCCGGATCTGTTTCGGAAACGTTTACTGGCTCTTCAAGAGCGACGCTGCAATGTCCTGCCGCTGGGAGAGGCGCTGGAACGGTTGTATGCGGGAACGCTCCCGCCGCGCGCTGTGACCATAACATTTGATGACGGAATGCACGATTTCCATCAGGCCGCCTATCCGCTGCTGCGCGAATTCGGCTATCCGGCGACAGTCTACCTGACAACCTATTACTCGGATTTCAACCGGCCGGTGTTCGATGTCATGTGTTCTTACCTGCTGTGGAAAGGACGCGGCCGCCGGTTGGAATGGCCGGAGATAACGGGCGAAGCGATCACGCTGGATGACGCCGGACGCGGTGCAGCCGATCGTAGCATCAAGGCCTTCGGACGCCGGCAAAATCTCTCGGGGCGGCAAAAGGACGAGCTGCTGGCGACGCTGGCGTCGAAGTTAGCGATCGATTATGAAGCCCTCTGCGACAAGCGGATTTTGCACGTCATGACCCCCGGAGAAGCCGCCGAGATGGCTCGGCAAGGGGTGGTAATCGAACTGCACACTCATCGGCACCGGGTTTCCACAGACCGTGAGAAATTCGAGCGAGAGATTATTGATAATCGGACGCGCATCGCGGCGGTGTCTTCGGGGGAGGCCAGGCACTTTTGCTATCCAGGGGGATTTCATCTGCCCGAATTTCCTGGCTGGCTGCGCGAGCTCAACGTTACTTCGGCGACCACCTGCCAGCCGGGTATCGCTTCGCGCGGCAGCGATCCGATGCTGCTGTCGCGTTTGGTAGACACTTCGGGACTGACCGAGCTCGAGTTTTATTCCTGGCTCAGTGGGCTGGCGTCCCTGCTGCCGCATCGCCCGCACGTGATGTCAGAGGGGCAATTGATGGAAGAACCGGTCGACGCCGGCTGAAGAAGGCGCGGCTGGTGCGGCTCTATATCCCAATGTAGGTGTTGTAATCGTTGTGCTGGAACCGGTGATAGACCCAGAGCTGTTCCATCCACAGCGCCGGGAACATAAGGCCAGCATTCATGATCCCGAATGGAGCAAGGGTATGCCCACTGTTCTGTTGCTGGTTGAATTCATCGATGGCAAGTAACTCTCCGACGCGGTTGCAATGTAGTTGATGACCGTCGCTGACGATATCGTCGAAATAACAGATCACTCGCGGGAGCAGGGTACGGTCCTGGCCGGTGAACAGCTCGAGCGCGGCAGTTGTAGAACCGTAGTAATCCAGATCAAAACTGATAAACCCGATTGGTGCATGTTCGCTGTGCAAAAACTCCGAGACTGTTTCCCGCACATCGCCCAACAACAGCTTGGCGGATTTCAGCCGCTTCTTCAACCCCTCGACGTCCATCTGATATGCGCCGCGTTTCCAGACGTAGCCGAGGTCCCGATAGTCCAAGGGCGCCGGCAAGCCCTGCCCAAGGTCAAATCCATAGACCTCGACTACCATTCCGGCGCGCGTCCCGAATTCCGCTGCATATTTTTCAAGAGCCAGAAGCCCGCCTCCGGACGCGACGCCGAATTCGATCACGCTCACCTTGGGATATTTCAGTTTTGAGGCGAGATAGATTGCCTGCTTAACACCGAAGGCATATTGGGGCCGGTCCAAAGCCTGAAGCGACAGCCGGAAGTCCACCGAGCCGATCGAAAAACGCCGAATAATCTGGCGAACCGCAAACTCCGGACGTAGACAAGTCCGAATGAGCTTCGCCCAGGTGAGGCTGTTCATCGGCAATAGTTCACTATTCGACTCTACGGATCACCCGGTGTGCTTTAAAAGGGTAGATCCTGTTGCGGGTGCGTCGTCAGGGTGGCCGCCGACTTGGCGAGGTATTTATACGGATTCACCGGGATGCCGCCCATCCTCACTTCATAATGTAAGTGCGGCGAGGTGACCCGGCCACTCGCGCCTGAACGACCGATGACGTCGCCCCGGCGGATCTCTTCTCCCGGGACCACTTCAAAGCGCGACAAGTGCCCGTAGTAGGTCTGCAAACCATTCCCGTGGTCGATCACAACCAGTCTGCCGTACCCACCCATCCACTCGGCATGGACTACGATGCCGTCGGCCGCAGCCCGCACGGTAGTACCCATCGGCGCCGAGAGGTCTATACCGGTATGAATCGCTTCTTCACCGGAGAACGGATCGGTGCGATCGCCGAACAGGCTCATCACCCGACCTTCCACCGGCCACAGACTGGGACGAACATGGGTTTGCCATTGTTTGGCGTAGTTATGGTAGAGCTTGGACATCGAAGCCGACTGCAGGAAGTTGTACTCCTCAAGCGACTCATGGAAGGTCGGAGCAAGGGTCTGTCCATTGGCGATGTCAGTAGAGGTCTCCGGCGTGCGCTTGAGACCGTAGGCGACCGATACCTCGCCGGCAAACGCCTCCAGGGTGGCAAGCTGCTCGTTCTTCTGATTGGTGACGCTCTGCAATTCCTGGTATTTGGCGCGAAGGGAATCGACTTCCTGGCGTAGCGTATTGTAATGCGCTACTTTCATGGTCATCCGTAAATAGCTGGACAGAAAGCCGAACACGAACAGACAGCCGAGCACGGCGAAGATAAAGGCGGCGTAGACGGCCTTATGCGGAACGTGGATGCGGCGCAGCCTGCCATGCAGCGAGTGCGCTAAGACAACCACAAAATAGGGCTGGTGTGGCATGGATCTCCTGAGATTAAATCGGCACGACCTTAAGAAAACTTGCCGGACGCGGTAGGCCGTAGGCCGGAGAAGTACCAAAAACCTAAACGAAGGCTAAGAATACTTCATGTGACGGAAGAGTGTCAAGGATTGGTACCGTAAGATCTATTACTCTTACTAAGGTGAAGCCCGTAGTCTCGTCTCAGGTGTAAACTCTGTTCATGACGTTCACCAAGCGTCTGCGCGAGGGAGTTCGGCGGGGTGAGATCACTTGCAGCGTACGAATATGGACGCGTCCCCACGTTAAGGTGGGCGGACGGTACCGGATGGAGGACGGCGAAATCGAGGTAGATTCGATCACGCCCATCGGTTTTCCGGATATCACTCCGGAGTTGGCGCGAGAGTCGGGTTTCCTGGGTCAGATCGATCTGCTCAAGATCGCCAAGCACGGGAAGGGCGACAATATCTATCTGGTCCGGTTCCACTACTTGCCGCCGCGCGGCAAGCGGTTGCTGAAAAAGTCCATCGCACGTCGGAGCCCTACGCCACGATCTGCGCCACGTGGTCTCAGTCGACAGGATTCGTTGCGAAAACGGAAAGCTCGGGAGTGAAGCCGCGGTCGTTCATCTCGAGAACCGCCTTGATCATGTGGGCGATGTCTTCGCTTTGCAGCTTGCTGGGGTTCTCGACTTGCGGAAATCCGGCCCGGCGCGCAAAGTCGGTGATGACCTCGCTCGGATTGATCAGGAAGACGCGCACGTTATACTTGCGGAGCTCGGCGCGCCAGCACTCGGTCATCCCGCGCAGGGCGAACTTGCTGGCGTAGTAGGCCGTGCCCTTGGGCGCACCACGCAAGGACGCGGTGGATGAAATGTTGATCAGGTTGCCTCGCTTGCGCTCCTTGAAGAGCTTGGCCGCTTCGCGCGACATGAGCATGACGCCGGTCACGTTGGTGGCAAAGACGGCGTCGAAACCGGCGCGGTCCATGTCAATCAGCTCTTTGAACACGCCGATGCCGGCATTATTAATCAGGACGTCCAAGTCGCCGAGCTTCTCCTTGACTTCACGAAAGGTCCGTAGGACGTCGGCCTCATTCGCGACATCCGCGTGTATGCCCACGACGCCCAGCGAGCGGGCGGCTTCAGCCAGTCGTGCTTGGTCGCGGCCGGTGATGGCGACGCGCGCGCCCGCTTGTGCAAGTACCTGCGCCGCGGCTCGGCCGAGGCCGCTTGAACCGCCGGTAATCAGAACTACTGCATTCTTGAGGTCCATGTGTCTATAGTAGGCGTGCCGCGACGCGGCGTACAATCGTTGCGTGGATGAATTGCGCCGGACATCCGCCGATCGAAGGGAGTTCCTGGCACTTGGCGCCAGTGGAGTTTGGCTTTACGCGCGGAGGATTCCGGAGCCCTTAAGGCGCATTATGATCAGCGTCAATGTGATGTTAGACCGAGGGGCGCATTCCGGAAAGGGTTTAGCGGCAGGTGAAGTTTCGTTGTTCAAGGCCTATCAGGAAAAGGCCGGCCGCGAATACGCAACCAGCGGCATCTTTTTCGATATTCATGAGATGGAAGGGGCCTATCTGCGGCAGCAAGGATACTCGGATATCCCCGAAAAGTTTCTCGTGCAGGGAATGATCAACCTGTTCGTGACAGATTCGCTGGGCTACGACATCGATCGGGATCGTACGGGCGGATCTTCGATGGGGCCACGGCCGCGCGGCGCGAGGTTGGCCGGGAACCCGTTCTACAAGATCTTCCTGGGATTGAAGGATGCTCATGAAACAACACTTCTCCATGAATACGCCCATCATTTCACCCTGGACACGCGCCGCAACGCGAGTATAGGGTCTAATCTCTGGGCAGATCTTCGGAATGATTACTGGCTTTGGCGCCAGCGTCACGGTGTTCCGATTTTGGAGTTCCGTGCGTGCGGCAATTCGGAATGGGCCAAGTTCGAAAACTAGCGGCAGAAGACCGGCTTCTTAACTATTCGTGCCGAAGCGCGATTAAAGGGTCGGCGTGGGCAGCACGCACAGCGGGAGGGAGAGAAGCCGCGAGAGCAGCGGCTAGAACGCTCGAAATCGGGGCTGCTAAGCTCCAGAAGTCCGTCAGTTTGACTCCGAATAGCTGGGACGCGAGATAACGGCCTAACATGATCCCGGCCATGATCCCCAGCGCGATGCCCGCCGCGACTGAGACCGAGGCGCCGGA
>DATHOT010000109.1:0-3948 GCA_035484655.1 Bryobacteraceae bacterium
TCGAGACGGGTCCGTTTGCCGTCCCCTACGATTTCATTTCATCATAGAAGAAGCCCGGCTCCCAGATGTCTACTATTACGCCGCCATTGCCGACAGGCAAAGTAAGCCAGACCAGTGTCACCGTACTCGCGGTGACGGCCAGCATTGCACTGCTTTACTTCGGGCACATTTTTTTCATCACCATGGTGATTGCAGTCACCATCGCATTCCTGCTGGACCCGGTGGTCACTTTTTTCGTGAAGATGCGGCTGCCCCGGGCAGTCGCCAGCTTCGTCGTCTGCAGCATCACGTTGCTCCTGCTGTATTTCATGGGACTGGGCTTGTACACCGAATTGTCCGGGTTCGCCGAAGAACTCCCCATCTATAGCCAGCGCATGAACGATTTGGTGGATAGCGTTGCCACGCGAGTGGATCAAGTCGAGAAGCGGACTTACCAGATCCTGGTCCCCAAACGATTCCAGGAGACTCAGCCGGCCCAAGGAGCGCCCCCGGCCGCGGCGCGCCGGCGCGGATCGAAACAAGCCCCGGAACCGGTGGCGCCGGCCCCCATTCCCGAGGTGCGTATTCATACCGAGCCGACGCCGCTGGTGACCTATGTGTACGGCTATCTCCGATCGTTCTATGACGTGCTGCTCATGGCGAGTTTCGTTCCGTTCCTGGTCTATTTCATGTTGAGTTGGCGCGACCACATGCGCCGCAGCTTCCTATATCTGTTCAACAGCGCCGGCCGGCAGGTGGTGGGAAAAAGCTGGGAAGGCGTCGCCGACATGGTGCGAGCCTATGTCATCGGGAACTTCATTCTCGGGCTCATGCTATCCACTCTCAGCTCGCTTTTCTTCATCGCCATACGTCTTCCTTACTGGCCGCTGGTAGGACCGCTCAGTGGTTTTCTCAGCCTGGTGCCATATGTTGGGCTGCCGCTGGCGATCCTTCCGCCGCTGATGGCGGGCTTGATCGTTCCGTACACGCAGCCGGCGATTTATATCATGATCACGGTGGTGGTGGCGCTGCTGCATCTGACCGCGCTGAATCTGCTCTATCCCAAAGTGGTTGGATCGCGCGTCCATTTGAATCCGCTGGTGGTGACGATCGCGCTGATGTTCTGGGGTACTCTGTGGGGCGCGGTTGGCCTGCTACTTGCAATTCCCATCACCGCCGCCATTAAAGCCGTCTGCGATAATGTCATCAGCTTGCAAGGATTCGGCAAGCTGCTGGGAGATTAGTGCGCCAGTTCAACTAGGGCGCCAGTCCAGATGAGCAAACAGCTTTTGATATTTTTCGGCGTTGGTGTGCTGGTGATCGGGATTGCGATCTTCCTGGTACTTACCTCTACCAAAGGCTCGCATCTGGTGCTCAATGGCAAAGTGCTCAAGGTCCGGACCGGAGCGTTGAGCGACAGCGACAGTATCGCCGTGATGGACCTGCGCATGGAAAACCCGTCCAATCTGGTGTTCGTCGTTCGCCAGGTGGAAGTCACGCTGGAAAAGAAAGACGGAAGCATGGCGGACGGATTGGTAGTCGCGAAAGGCGACCTGAAGCAGTTGTTCCAATACAACCGCTTCCTGGGTGACCAATACAACGATTCCTTGACCATCAAAGACCAGATTCCGCCGCACGCCACCGTCGATCGCATGCTGGCCGCGCGCTTCGACGTCAAGAAAGATGATCTGGAAGCCGCGAAGGCCATTCATGTGAGCATTCAGGATATGGACGGCCCGCTGTTTGAAACCACTGCTCCGGTGAAGTAGCTCCACTTTGCGGCGGCTGTTGATTCGACCGGGCGCTATCGGCGATTCGATTCTGTCGCTGCCCGCGCTGGAGTGCTTGCGGTCGGATTACACCGAGGTTTGGGTCCGTTCCGAGGTCGTGCCCCTGGTCCTCTTTGCCGATTGCGTCCGATCGATCGCTTCCACGGGTCTGGACCGGATGGGCCTCGAGGGCGTGGATCCGGCGGCGGATCTCGTAGCGCTATTGCGGTCGTTTGACTCGATCGTCTCCTGGTATGGCTCGAACCGCGAGGAGTTTCGCGCCAAGATGAGCGACCTCGGTGTATCCATTCGATTCTTGGATGCGCTGCCTCCGTCCGGCGAACGCGTTCACGCTGCCGATTTTTTCCTAAAGCAAGCCGGATGCAGCAGCGTTGCAGTTCCGCGTATCCTGTGTCCGCCCGCTCCGGCAGGCGATTTCGCGGTCATCCATCCGTTCTCCGGAAGTCCGCGAAAAAACTGGCCCTTGGAGCGTTACCGCGAGCTGGCTCGGCGGCTGGAAATGCCCGTACGTTGGTGCGCTGGTCCCGAAGAACAACTCGACCACGCGGTCCGCCTGGACAACCTCCACGAGCTAGCTTGCTGGCTCAAGACTGCGCGCCTCTACATCGGCAACGATTCCGGGATCACGCATCTGGCCGCCGCTGCCGGTATGCCGGTGGTGGCCATTTTCGGCCCGACCGATCCGGCGGTCTGGGCTCCGCGCGGCGAACGGGTGCGCGTGGTGAGCGGAAACTTGGATGACATCTCGGTCGACCAAATCTTTGAAGCCTGTGGTAACCTGTAAAATAGAAATAGGAGGTTACCGGGAAATGAACCAGATTGAATTCATCGGAGATCAATGGCGGCGCGCCTACGCCGGAGAAGCCTGGCACGGTCCGTCACTCCAAGAAATTCTGGCGGGCGTCACGGCGGAGCAGGCCTTGGCCCGGCCGATCGCGGATGGTCATTGCATCTGGGAATTGACCATGCACATTGGAGTGTGGATGTCCGCCGCGCGCCGCCGGTTGGCCGGTGATACCGTCCAGCCCACTCCACAAGAAGACTGGCCGTTGATCGACGGCGGAAGCCCAGTTGCCTGGCAGCAAACCCTGGCTGCGCTACAACAGGAGCATGCGCAACTCCAGGCCGCCATCTGTTCGCTTCCGGAGTCTTCGTTAGAGAACCAGACGCCAGGGGAAAATTATTCGCTGGCCTTCCTGTTGCACGGCGTGGTACAGCACAACCTTTATCACGCCGGCCAGATCGCGCTGCTCAAGAAAGCGCTCTGAGCCCTTTATCCCTTCAGCCCCGCCATCACCCCGCGCATATACGCGAGGCTCTTCTGCATTCCCATCATCGGATCGTTTTCGTTGATCTCGTACTCCAGCATCACGCCACCGGTGTAATTCATCCGGTGTAGCTGTTTGAAGATGCCGACGATCGGAAGCACGCCGTCACCCACGTCGCACTGGCTTTCCCTCACCTTCGCATCGGCCAGGTCCTTGACGTGCATACTGTGCAGCCTCGGGCCGGCCACGCGGATGGATTCCACCACGTCCACGCCGGTCCGTGATGTGTGACCACAGTCGATGCACAGCCCCATGCGCGGATCCATGTTCTTCACCACGTCCAGCACACTCTGCGGGGTAGGAAACTGCTTGTCCTCCGGACCATGATTGTGGACCGCGATCTTGATGTTGTATTCCTTGGCGTACTTTTCCATCTTGGGCAGCGTCGCGTGAGTTGGAGCGCACACAATGATCGGCATCCCGGCCAGCTTCGCGTATTCAAAGTTTTTGCGAATGTCCTGCTCGTCATCCTTGGAAAACGAGATGTTGCCGCCGCCTTCGATTACAAATCCCGCATCCTCGAATTCCTTGCGGCCGGCCCGGATCTCCTCGGGCGAGGCGTTCATTGCCAGATGAACATCTTTGATGTTCACGTATTTGACATTCATCTGCTTGAGCATGGCAATGGCCTGCGCGCGTGAGAATTTGCGCAACGAGTAGCTGGCGATGCCCAGCTTGAACTCGCGTGGATCTTCGTTGGTGGCTCCAAAGCCAGTCCGGGAGGCGGCCAGCGCGGCGGCCGAAGCGCCTAGAAACGTGCGACGAGAGGTGCCTGGATTCATGTAATGATTTTATCCCTTTCGCGTATACTAAAGGTTTGCAATACTGTCATGGCGCCGGGGGCTCAGGTA
>DATHOT010000110.1:0-15927 GCA_035484655.1 Bryobacteraceae bacterium
AGCGGCAAGGATAGAAGTCCGCTGGTTTATCCGGGATCGTACATAGAGTATGTTCAAAAGACGGGACACGAGGCGCCGGGGATCATACACTGATGCCTGTGGCGCGGAAAGGAACCACTAATGTCTCTCAGGCCGATTAAACGAGTTATATCCTCGAAGCCCACGCTTGAAGGCGCGGGAGTGCATCTGCGCCGTGCATTTGGCTTTGGGAACACCACCGACTTCGATCCGTTTCTTCTGCTGGATGACTTCCGCAATGACGTTCCAGAAGATTATCTGGCGGGGTTTCCGTGGCACCCTCACCGTGGCATCGAAACGATTACGTACGTTTTGGCCGGCACCGTGGAGCACGGCGACAGTATGGGGAATAGCGGGGCCATTGCCGCCGGCGACGTGCAGTGGATGACTGCAGGCAGCGGAATCATCCATCAGGAGATGCCGAAGGGCGATCATGCCGGCCGGATGCACGGCTTTCAGTTGTGGGCCAACCTTCCTTCGTCGCTCAAAATGACTGCGCCGCGCTACCAGGAGGTGAAGTCGCCGGATATCGTCGCAATCAAGGACGATGACGGAACAGAGGTACGGATCATTTGCGGGACATTCTGGGGCAAGAAAGGTCCGGTGGATGGGATCGCCGCCGATCCGGTTTATCTGGATGTGACGGTGCCGCCCGGCCGCAGGAAAACTCTTCCGGTGGAAATCACGCACCACGCCTTTGCCTATGTCTTCGGCGGCGCCGGTAAGTTCTGCAATGCATCCGGACCGCTGGCGGTGCCCACCGAACCGGTGAGTTGGGCGGACACGACGCCTCCCGCGCAGGCGGAGAACCGTTCACTGGTGCTCTTCGATCGGGGTGATGAGCTGGTAGTGCAGGCGGGCGAAGATGGAATCCGGTTCCTGCTAGTTTCCGGAAAGCCGCTCGAAGAGCCGGTGGCATGGTACGGACCGATCGTGATGAATACGCAGCAGCAGCTTCAGCAGGCCTTCACGGAACTGCGCGAGGGCACCTTCCTGAAAGACGCCGCGAGCAAATAGCCATGAGATTCGCTGGGAAAGTCGCGTTGGTGGCCGGCGGCACGGGAGGATTGGGGCGTGCCGTCAGCCTCGCATTCTTGCGGGAGGGCGCCGAGTTGATCGTCACTTATCGAAACGATCAGGAATTTGCGGACCTGAAGAGCCAAGCCGGCGAAAATGCTTCCAGCCTCATGGGGCGGCAAGTTGACGTGACCGATGAAGCCGCGGTGGAGAAACTCATCGCCGGAATCTGTACGCAAGGTAAGACGCTCGATGTACTGGTGAATACGGTGGGTGGTTACGCCGGCGGCATGGAGTTGTGGGACATGGATACGAAGGTTCTTGACCAGATGCTCGCACTCAATCTTCGCTCCGGGTTTATATTGTCGCGCGCAGTGGTGAAGACGATGCTCCGGCAGGGTAAAGGCGCCATCGTAAATGTTGCGTCCAAAGCTGCGTTGGATCACGCGGCGGGCCTCGGCGCTTACGCGGCTTCGAAGGCCGCGGCGGTCGCCTTGATGGATTCGCTCGCCGCCGATCTGAAGGGCAGTACGGTGCGCGTCAACTCAATCCTGCCCAGCATCATCGATACCGAAGCAAATCGGAAAGCCATGCCCGGGGCGGACTTCGCCAAATGGCCGAAGCCCGAGGAGATCGCGCGCGTCATCTTGTTCCTGTGCAGCGACGACGCCAAAGTGGTTCACGGCGCGGCGATCCCAGTGTATGGGGACAGCTAAGAACGTTAGCGCCTCCGCTTTCAGGCCAGCGAAGTCTTGTACAAGCCCTCGAGTTTGCCCCAGGCGCGCTCGGCATCCGGCTTGTTGTAAATCGGCTTGCCAGCGTTAGCCGGCATGTCCGGCACGCACCAGCCGTGCAACGATTCCGAATACACTTCTATCTCGGCGGGAACGTGCGCGGCGGCGAAAGCTTCCTTGAGCTTGTCTTTCGCATCCGGCTGGCGCATGTCGTCATTCGACGCGATACCGAAATACATGTGAGCCTTGATTTTCGGCGCGAGAAGATGGGGACTGTCGGGCTTATCGGTGACCAATCCGCCGCCGTGGAACGAGGCTCCGGCGCCTACGCGATTAGGAACAGCCGCGCACGTCCTCACCACCAGCGGTCCGCCCATGCAATAGCCCTGGGTGCCGATCTTCTTCGACTTGTTTACTTCTTTTTGGGCGTCCAGGAAGGCGATGTAGGCTACGGCATCTTTCTCCGGATTGCCGGACGCATTCACCGAGTCCATCAGCGGCTGGATCTTACCCCGGTCGGTCTGGAAGTTGACGGTGGAGGCATCCGTGAAGAAAGGAGCTTTGCCCATGCGATAAAAAGGATTGGGGACCAGGACGGAATATCCTTCAGCGGCCAGGCGCTTGGCCATTTCGCGCATCGAAGGCCGCAATCCAAATGCGTCGGGCCAGATGAGCACGCCTGGATGGGAACCGCTCTTGGGGTGGATGAATGCGGCGTCGCAAGTGCCATCGGGCGTTTTGATCTCGACCTCGCGCTCTACCACGGCCATTCCCGCGCCTGAGGCGGAACCTGCGGCGGCGAGGCCCGCAGCCACGGACATTGCTACAAAGTCGCGCCGGTGAAGGTCGCTCGAAGAGTCGTCATTGTTCTTGGGATCTTTCGGATCGTTTGACATTGTTCCATCTCCTTTGTTCAGTGTAGCTCACCATTGAGATGGCGCTGCTCGTTATCCCTCCACGAATTTTCGCAAGCGATCGAGTGCCGCATCCCACTGGGCTGAAATGGCGTCGAGACTCTGACGAGCGGCGTCGAGGGGCTTGGGCTCCAACTCCCAGACGCTCTCCCGTCCCAGGCGCGAGTTGCACGCCAGGCCGACGTTCGCGAGCACCTGGAGGTGTTTCGTCACCGCCTGGCGCGTTACGGAACCGCCCTTGGTGAGACGGGCGATCGACATCGGTCCATCGGAAGATAAGCGGGCCACCAGGCGCAGACGATTCTCGTCGCCCAATGCCGCAAAGATCAAAGCCGTTTTTTCAAGCCCCCGGCTCGTCGATCTGGGTTTGCCCGCGCGGGCATTAAGCTGTTTCGCCGACATACTTCTCGATCGCCTTCATCTGCGCGGCCCAACCTTGCTCATTGCCTCGATAAGCTTCGGGCCGGCGAGCCAGCGGAATGCCTTCGAATCCTGATTCAACCACCGTTAGCAATGTGCCGTCCGCGACTTCCTTGAGCTCGAAGACAACCAGTGTGGTGGGCTCCGCCGTGTAATCTTTCTGGGGGTCAATAGCGTGCGGGTGCCACCGCCAGGAAAGCAGCCGTTCGGGTTCCATTCGGTCGATGGCGATCTCGAAAAGACAATGCTCGTACCCTTTATGTAAAACCTGCCCTTTCAGGCGCGCACCTGGAGCGAATACCCCGTTCAGCTTGACGCCGAACCACTGGCCGAAAGCCTCCGAATCCGCGAGGGCCTTCCAGACGCGGGCTCGCGGCGCGCGGAGAATAATACTTTTTTCGACACGATCCATATTGGGTGGGGCTCAAGAATTGGGTGCAACTCCAGGATTCATATACAACCTCCAGGTTGCATATTAGCAGGGTTCGACGAAAAGCGCAACCTTTTAGTTGCTGATTTGTTCAGCCTGTGCTCTCTCGCAGCCGGGCGGCTTGGGTAATGAGGTAATTCCGTTCCGGGAGACTGGCCGCGCGGGCGGCGGCGGTCTGGTAGTGCGCAATAGCGCGCGAATAGTCGCCGGCCAGCTCCAGCAAATGGGCGCGAACCGCATCCAGGCGATGATGGCCGGTCAGACGCCCATCGGCGTCGAGCGCATCCAGCAGCTCCAGACCAGCGGATGGGCCGTGCACCATGGCCGCGGCGATGGCGTGATTGAGCATGACCATGGGATTGTCGGACATTCGTTTTAGGAGATCATAGAGCGCCAGGATCTGCGGCCAGTCGGTATCTTCGGCTCGGGCCGCTTCATCATGCACTGCGGCGATGGCGGCCTGTAGCTGGTAGGCGCCGATGGAGCCTTTGGATAGAGTCGCGGTGAGCAGCGCGATGCCTTCGGTGATCTGGTTGGAATTCCAAAGGGTCCGATCCTGTTTCGTGAGCGGGATCAACTCGCCGTCCGACCCGGTTCGTGCCGCACGCCGCGCATCGGTCAACAGCATGAGCGCGAGCAATCCAGCGACCTCGGCGTCGTCCGGAAGCAGCTTGTGAACCGCTCGCGTCAGCCGGATCGCCTCACCGGATAATTCGGTGCGCTGTAGGTGTGATCCGGCGCTGCTGGTGTAGCCTTCATTGAAGATCAAGTACAGCACGTGCAGGACAGCACGAAGCCGTTGGGTCTGTTCCAGATTTCCCGACCTGCCGGTGGGCAGGGAGAATGGCATGCCGGAGGCCTTGATGCTTTGTTTGGCACGGCTGATGCGCTGCGCCATGGTTGCTTCCGGAACCAGGAACGCGCTGGCGATTTCGGCCGTCGTCAAGCCCCCTACAGCGCGCAGCGTCAGTGCGATCGCCGATGACGAAGTGAGGGCGGGATGACAGCACATAAATAGCAAGACCAGGGTGTCATCCTGTTCCGGTTCTAGCGCGGTGTCTGGAGCGGGCGCCACATTTTCGAGCTCCGCGGACGCGGCAGTCTCCCGGCGGCGACGCGCCATCTCACTACGCAGGTAATCGGTCATTCGCCGTGAAGCCACCTGGATGAGCCAGGCTCGAGGGTTGCCGGGAACGCCTTCGCGCGGCCATTGCGTAGCAGCCGCGAGCAATGCCTCCTGGACGGCGTCCTCGGCGACGGCGAAATCACGAAATCTGCGGATGATCGAGCCGAGCACCTGCGGCGCAAGGTCGCGTAACAAAAGCTCGGTAGCGGAGTCGAGCAAACTCACGAAAATTCCGTGGGCGGCCCACTCATCACCTGACGCACTTCAATCGGCATGTTGATAGGAGCCCCACCAGGCCCCGGGGCGGCCGATGCGCGGGCAGCGATCTTGTAGGCTTGCTCCGGGCTATCCACGTCGATGATCCAGTAGCCGGCCAGATATTCCTTGGCTTCCGGGAACACTCCATCGGTGATTGGCTCACCATCCTTCCCTGCTCGCACCCGCTTGGCCTGCTTCGGGTCGGCCAAGCCTTCAGCGGACACGAACTCTCCGGATTCGCGGAGAGCCTTATTCAAACTATGCATGAACGCGATATGGGCCTGGATATCCTGCTTCGGCATGGACGCAAAAGAGTCATAGCCGGTTCTCGGGCAGTTCATCATCAAAATGTATTTCATATCCTCTGCTCCTTTCGATTTTCGCACCGCTTTGTGCGTTTTCATCAGTTAGTCGGAGCCGGGGACGGATTCTCGACGTGCCGGCCGGGTATTTTTCAAAAAGATTTTTCCTCGTTTTGGCGGGAACAAAGCGCCTGAGGCACCCGTAGATATGATTGACGCCCATATAAGGGATAGAATAATATGGGCATGAGAAGAGGTCGATCAACATGGCTTTGCGCCCCCAAGATCCAGAATGGAAGAAAGGAAGCGCCGAGCTTCTAGTGTTGTCGTTGCTGGAGGATCAGCCTCGCCATGGGTACGACATTTCAAAGTTGATTCACCTGCGATCCGGCGGAGCTTTGCGATTTCACGTTACCTCACTCTATCCATTGCTGCATCGTTTGGAGGAGCAAGGGTCGATCGAGGGGCGATGGGTGGAGAAAGCGGAGCAACGCCGGCGGCGCTATTACAGTCTGACCCCGCAGGGCAGGAAGGTGCTTCGTTCCAAGCAGAAGAACTGGAAGGATTTCGTCGCCGTCATCAGCCGGATAACAGGAATTGAGCATGCCTGACTGGAAGAGTCTGGTTCGAGAGCGGCTTAAACCATTGCGTCTCAAGGCGGCCAAGGAGTCGGCCCTCAGCGAGGAATTCGCCCACCACCTGGAAGATAACTATCGCGAATTGCTTAGCGGCGGAACGAGCGAAGCCGAGGCATATCGGGAAGCGCTGGCGGAATTGGACGACATTTATACGCTCCGCGCGGGGCTGGAAAGGAGCGAGCGTATGCCGAAGCACGACGCGGTGCCGGCCGGCGATGTTCGCCGGGACAATTTCCTGGAAGATCTTTGGAGAGATCTCCGTTATGCAGCCCGCACCATGGGGAAAAGCCCGATATTCGTTCTGTTCGTGGTGCTGACACTGGGTTTGGGTATTGGCGCGAACACTACGGTCTTCTCGGTAATCAACACTCTGATTTTGAACCCGCTGCCGGTCCGGAACTCGGGCGAGTTGGCCTCGGTTGGGACGGGCGAATCGGGGAGCACGTCGAAGTCGAGCCCGCCCCAGCCGATTTCGTACACAGGTTTCAAAGATTATCAGGCAAAAAATGAAGTATTCAAGTCGCTCGCGGGTTACACATCTCCGCGCGTCGTGACCTGGCAGACCAGCGACGCTGCCCAGCGGATTTTCTGCGAACTCGTGACAGACAATTACTTTTCGACGTTGGGTCTCACCCCTGCTAGAGGGCGCTTCTTTCTGCCGGAAGAGGACCGCATCCCAGGCGCTTACGCCGTTGCGGTGTTGAGCTTCGGAGCCTGGCAATCGCATTTCGGTGGTGCGGAAGATATCATCGGCAAGACTCTGCGGCTCAATAACGTCGTCTTTACAGTCATAGGAGTCGCTCCGCCCACGTTCATTGGAGTGAATGCGATTTTCGGTCCGGATGTATGGATACCCGCCGCTATGGCGGAACAGTTGCTACCCAACGAGATGCACGATGCATTGAGCGATCGCGGTAAAGCGATTTTCCTGGGAGTGGGACGATTTAAGCCAGGAGTCAATCAGGCTCAGGCGCAAGCCAACCTGGCGAAAATCGCGTCCGATCTGGCGCGCGAGTATCGTGCCACGAATGAAGGCCAGACGGTGACGGTGCGGCCGATCCGCGACGCCCTCTTCGCCAGCGCGAGCAGCGGATCCACGCCGATTCTGTTCGCCAGCACCGGACTCCTGATCGTGGTCGGTATCGTTTTGTTGATTGCCTGTTCGAATGTGGCGAATCTGCTGTTGGCACGCTCAACGGCGCGCCAATCCGAGATGGCGGTTCGCCTGGCGATGGGAGCCAGCCGCCAAAGACTAGTGCGTCAGCTTCTCACCGAGAGTGTGCTGCTCGGGACTCTCAGCGGCATGGTGGGATTGTTCATGGGCTACGCCGGGCTCCGTCTTTTGTTCGGTGCATTGCCGGCCGCCGCAAATTTCATCGCGCCGAAACTGGATGCAACCGTGCTTGTTTTTACGCTGTGCATCTCTTTGGCAACGGGTTTCCTATTTGGTACAATTCCGGCTTTCAAAGCTGCCGGAGCGAGTGTAGCGGAAACACTGAAGCAAGAAAGTCGCATCTTCGGGAGAAGCCGGGGGAGGGTCACCGTAGGAAATGTTCTGCTGGTGGGCCAGATCGCATTTTCCTTTCTCCTGCTGGTGACGGCAACTTTGTTCTTGCGAAGCATCGGACGGGCGTACGAGATCGACCCCGGCTTCCAGACCGCGCATCTCGCCATCTTCTTGACATATCCGGGTCAGGCCGGATACGGAAAGCCTCAAACCAAAGCGTTCTATCGGGACGCCCGCGAGCGTGTTGCCGGAATTCGGGACGTCGAGTCTGTATCGTGGGCTTCGAACCTGCCGCTCTGGAATAGAGCCGCGAAAGGTCTGGAGGTGGAAGGCCACCAACACCGGTCGCAGGCGGACCAGATTACGACTGTCGTGAACACGGTGGACCGCAATTATTTCGAGACAGCGGGCGTGGATATCGACAGGGGACGCGAGTTCACCGATATCGACCAGGAGACCTCGGCTCCTGTAGCCATCGTTAATGAGAAGCTGGCACGCGACTATTGGCCGGACGGCGACGCGCTAGGTAAGCGCATCCAACTGCCGGGCGAGAAACAAATGCGGCAAATAGTCGGGATTGCCAGAACTGCCAATTATTCGAGTTGGGCCGAGCCGCCCCAACTGTGCGTTTATGTGCCGCTAGAACAGCGCTATTCGGATTTCATGACGTTGTACGTTCGCAGCAAAGGAGACCCTCGAAAGATCTTGCAAGCTGTTCAGCGCGAGATACGCTCCGTAGGGCCGCAAGTCCTGGCCAACGACATACGAACCGGGCGTGAGATTGTCGATGGCGGCCTGTTTCAGGCCAAGATGGGCGTGGCGCTTCTGAGTGTTTTCGGACTACTGGCGCTTGGGCTGGCTAGCGTCGGTTTGTACGGCATCATGGCCTATTCCGTGAATCAGCGAAAACGTGAGATCGGGTTGCGCATGGCCTTGGGCGCCGCGCGGAGCAGCGTACTCAAGCTGGTTCTGAAGCAGGGCATGTCGTTGGTAATGACGGGCGTGCTGATCGGCTTCGCTGCGGCGCTAGTGACTGGGCGCTTGTTGAGCAGAATGCTTTACGGTATAAGCTCTACCGATCCGATCAGCGTTGCAGGCGCGGCATCGGTGCTGGTAGCGATCGCGCTGTTGGCATGTTACCTGCCGGCGCGCTGGGCGACTCGTGTCGATCCCCTGGAGGCGTTGCGAGAGATCTGACAGCGGAAACTGGTCCGGTCATGAGGCCCAGGCGGGCAGTTGTACAATTCCTCTGGCTGATCACTCTCCTGTTGGTAGCGATCGGAGTCACGATCGTGATGCGGCGAGCTTTGCATCTCCTCGCTCCCATGCCCGCGCAGGAAAGCTTTCCGGGAGCGGCGGAGCTGGATGCAGGTTTTGCACGCCATCCCAGATTGACCATGTTCCATATCATTCCCGGACTGCTCTTCGTAGTCTTGGGTCCGTTTCAGTTTGTCCGGACCCTGCGATGCCGCAGGCCTGCATTGCACCGTTGGACGGGACGCGTAGTGCTTGCCGCGGGCGCGATCATCGGAAGTACGGCTTTGGTAATGAGCCCCCAGATGGCTATCGGCGGCGCCAACGAGACGGCCGCGACGATGTTATTTGCGGCCATTTTTCTATTCGCCTTGGTCAGAGCGTATCTTTATATCCGTCGTGGAAACGTTGCGCTGCACCGGGAATGGATGATTCGGGCGTTTGCTATTGGAATAGCAGTAGCGACGGTCCGGCCCATCGTGGGCGCGTTCTTTGCCACTGGCCGCATTACGCACCTAACGCCTCATGACTTCTTTGGCACGGCTTTTTGGCTGGGCTTCACAATCCAGTTGATCGCCGCGGAGATCTGGATCAACTACACCAGAGCGAGCTTTGGCCCGTCCTCGCGGCTCGAAAGTTAGAACGCCACCTTGGGGCTTTGCGCGCGCCGCCTTCGGCCTTGAAAATAACCATTGTTGCGCTGGAACCAATCTTTTGCATCGTTCGCCATTCCAAACGACGCTCCTAGGAGGTTGCTGAAAAAGTCTTTCAAGAGCTCACATTGGCAGGTCGGGGACCTGCTCCACAACTCCAGGTCAATGACTTAGCTCTACACGTGGCGCAGGTCTCCGACCTGCGAGAGACTTTTTCAACAACCTCCTAGAAGCTGGCACGCATTTCCTTATTTGGGAACGTCCGCATATCCTTCACGATAAACATGGAGATGCGGGCAGGAGACTTCTTCTCCGTCCGGATTGCGGTGCGGTGGGCCGGCCAACGTCAAGGCGTACGAGAATGATGACTGGCGGTTTACTCTTCGCGCAGCGCAACCATCGGATCGACCCGCGCGGCCCGCGCGGCTGGCACGTAACACGCCACTAGCGCCACGATCGATAACAGCAATGCCACCGCGGCATAGATGGCTGGATCGGCGGCCTGCACCCCCACCAGCAGCTTGGTCATCGATCGCGTGACCGCGAGCGCCACGCCAGTCCCGATCGCGATCCCGAGCATCGTGAGGGCAATCCCATGCCCGACCACCATGCGCGTCACGTCGCTGATGCTCGCCCCCAGGGCCACTCGCACTCCGATCTCGCGCGTGCGCTGTGTGACCGCGTAAGAGAGCACTCCATAGATCCCGAGCGATGCCAGCACCAGAGCTAGCGCGGCAAAGACGCCCAGCAGCGCCGTCTGCTGCTTATGATTGGCCACTTCGAGATCGACTATATCGTCCATGGTGCGCACGTCGGCAATAGGCTGATCGCGATCGACAGCCCAAATGGCTTCGCGAGCGGCTTTCGCGATCGCATGAGGATCCATTGCAGTTCGAATGGCGAGCTGGTGTGGATTGTTCCAGCCGAACGGAAGCTGCACGACTGGAAGATACACGGCCGGTTTCATGTCCAATTCCAGTCCACGCTCGCGCACATCCGCGACTACGCCGACGATCGTTTGATAGGGAGTATTATCGCCCGAAGTCTGGACGCGTTTGCCGAGCGGGCTCTCATTCGCCCAAAACTGCTTCTTGAAAGTTTCGTTGATGATCACCACCGGCAGCGAGTTGGCGCGGTCATCGCTTCCGAACAAGCGGCCTTCGAGCAAGTGAACTCGCAGCGCCTGCAAATAATCTTTGGTGACCTCGCGGTACAGTGCGTTCTGGCTGGTTCCAGGCGCAAAGGGCCGGCCTTCGATTGAAAAGTCAGCAGTGTATCCCTGGCTGGTGAACGGTAGATTGGAAGTGAAACCGGCGCTGACGACACCAGGCAATCCGCGGATCTTCTGAACGACCGCCTCAAAATATGCCACGCGCTTCGATGGGTCTGCATATTTCGGCGATGGCAAGCGCGTACTCATGGTCAGGATATTTTCGGGGTTGAATCCAGCGTCGATGGCGTGGAGGTTCCGCAGTGTCTGGAGTAAAAGTCCTGCGGAAACAAGCAGAATCAGTGCCAGAGCAACTTCGGCTACGACCAAAGCATCGCGGAAGCGGCGCCGTTTGCCACTCACACCTGCGCGGCCGCCTTCTTTGAGCTTCTCGCTGACCTCAAGGCTTGTAGTTTCGAACGCCGGCGCGATGCCGAACACGATACCGGTGAGCAATGAAATGCCCAAGGTGAATGCGAGCAGCCGGCCGTCTATCGAAAGTTCAGACGCGCCCGGCAGTCCCGTGGGTATCAGCGCGACTAAAACGCGCATACTCAATCGAGCTAAGAGAAGACCCAGCACACCACCGGCGAGGGCGAGCATAACGCTCTCGGTTATCATCTGGATGATCAGGCGGCCGCGCGCGGCTCCCATTGCTGTCCGGATGGCCATCTCGCGCTCCCGCGCAGCCGCTTTGGCGAGCAGCAGATTGGCGACATTGGCGCAGGCGATGAGTAGCACACATCCGGCTGCGGCCAATAAAACGAGCAAAGCCGTTCCGGTATTGCCCACGATCTGATCCTTCAGAGGGACCACAACTGCGCCGAGCTGCCGGTTGGTTTCGGGATATTGCTGAGCTAGACGGCCCGCAATAGCAGTCATGTCGGACTGCGCTCGCGCCAGCGTGATTCCGGGTTTGAGGCGCGCGATGACGGCGAGTAAATGCTGTCTCCGGTTATTCAGCATCTGGGGTGTGAACTGCGCGGGCGAAAGAAACTGAGTTTTCCGCTTGGGCAAGGTGAAGCCAGGCGGCATCACGCCGATGATCGTGGTCTTGGCATCGTTCATCAGGATGCTGCGGCCGATCACACCGGGCTCTGCTCCGTAGCGCGACTGCCACAGGCCGTAGCTCAGAATGATCACGTTTACCCCGGGACGATCATCGTCTTCCGTGAATGCGCGGCCGAGGATCGGCTGGACGCCGAGGACTTCAAACAGATTGATTGTGACGGCGCCTCCCAAAACCATTTCAGGCGGACCGTCGCCGGTGAGGCTGCCGGCCCGATCGCGGCTGCCGGCCAAGCCGGTAAAGACCTGGTTCTGCTTTTTCCAGTCCTCGAAATTGGCCACCGAGGGCGTATTGCGTGGAAAATTGATGTAAGACGCGTCCTCCCAGAGCGTGACCAGGCGATCGGGATCGGCGTATGGCATGGGCCGAATCAGCACCCGATCCACCAGGCTGAAAATCGCGGTGTTGGCTCCGATGCCGAGGCCCAAGGCGACGACTGCGACCAGGGTGAATCCAGGACTCTTCAGCAGACGGCGAATGCCGTAGCGCAGATCGGCGAGGAAATTCCGCATCAAAACCTGGTGGATCAAGCCTTGCGCTGCTGGAAGAGGTCGAACGGCTCGAAGTCGCCATTGAGCAATGGCCGCGTATCGCGGTATCCCAGCCAGCCGGCGATCATGGTCGCGTACACTCGACGAAAATCCGTGGTGTGGATCAGATTGTCTCCCGCATCCAATTGAGTCAGGCTGGGGGCCTTGCCGTGTTGGCCGCCTTTCACTTGATTTCCAGCCACGAACATGAGATTGGCCGTGCCATGGTCCGTGCCGAGGTTGACGTTCTCGGGAACGCGCCGTCCAAATTCAGAGAAGATCATCACCACCACGTCGTCCGCGCGTCCGATGCGTTCGAGATCCAGCAAGAACGCCGAAACGGCATCGGAAGCGTAGGTCAGCAGTCGCTTATGCACATCGGCTTGAAACACGTGCGTGTCAAAGGCGTTGTTGCGATAGGAGGTGTAGTAGAGACGCGTGGGCATGCCCGCTTCAATCAGCGCAGCTACCTTCGGCAGATCGAGGCCAGTGATTCCATAATCCACTGGTGAATGATACTTGGACCATGCTTCACGAACCAGCACTGACGCGTCCTTAGCGCTTCTGGCCGTATCAAGAAGGAATCGACGCGAGGGATTGTCGGCCGGCCGGTCGTCGGAAACGGAGTCGAGAATCTCGCGCTCGTCGTAGAACTTTTCCTGAGAAAACTTGTTGGGGTCGTCGAAGACCACGGGAACATGCTTCTGGCTGCGAACGGCCAGCGATTGGCGCACGCCGATGTTGACCAGAAAATTTGGCGGCGCTTGGGGAGCGATCGCATCCGCGACCCGTCCGACCCAGCCGTACTCCTCGCCGCTATTGGGCGCGGCGGTATGCCAATACGCCATGGACGTGAAGTGCGAAAACGATGGGTTATCGTATCCGCAGCCGTGGACTATGGCCAGTTTGCCATTTTTATAGAGGCGTTCGAAGCCGGCCATGCCGTGGCTGAAACCGAAATGGTCGTCGATTTTGCGAACCTCATTGCGTGGAATGCCGAGGTTCGGCCGAAGCCGGTAGTAAGCGTCGTCTCCGTAAGGTACCAGCGTGTTGAGCCCGTCGTTGCCACCGGACAGTTCCAGCACTACGAGTATTTTTCCATCGCGTTTTCCCTGCGCAGTAAGGGCGGCGGCCGCTTGCGCGAACATCGGCATGGGAACAGCCGAGGCGCTTACACCTACGCCGTACATGGCGGCACGCAGAAGGTCCCGACGGCTGGCCTTGGGAAATGAAAAGTGATTTTTCTTCATGGATCACCTCAACTCAACTGATACTCCGGCTGGCTCATGATGAGATGGAGCAGCAACCGCAACGGCTCCTCCATGTACGTTTTCGCGACAGAAACGTCCGGCGTGCCCAATTCTTTGTCGAGGAAGGCGACCAGCTTCCGGCGGGCGCCATCGCTAGGTGGGACGCGCATGAACCGCTGCACCATGTAGTCGACGACCTGCGTTGTGTTCTTCAAATCCGCGCTCATAACCATTTTGGCGAGGCGTATTTGAGCGGTGTCGCGCGGAATGGGCTTTACTCTTTCGACCGCCATCTGCGAGCCTCGGAAGCTGCCGTAGCGGGTGTTGAAATCTTCGTCGCGGTCGGCGTTCAGGTTCGACTCCGCGCGGACGCCCGTCTTGGCATCGTCCATGGTTGCAGTCGAAATGTCCATTCCTTGCCGGACACGTTCGGCGACCCGGCGAATCTCTCCACCCCCGGTGAAGCGATCGGGAGGAAGGAAGCTGATGTCGGGAAACAGCACGTCACGGGCAAAATTGCCGCGCTCGAGCAGGAGCCCCGGCGTGATCCAGCTTTGTCCTCCGGCCCAGCCCGCCACGGTTGGCGGCGAGAATAGCTGCTGGCCCAGCGCGCCGGTCGCCTGATTGAAATCCGGAACGCCCGGAACGCTCTTTTGTCCGAGCTTGCGGTAAGTGCTGATCGCGAGTTCCACGGGACTCTTGATTTGCGTGCCGACCGAAGCGGGGCTGTAGAAATCGCGCGAGAGGAAGATTTTTTCGAGCAGCGGCTTGATTTCGTAATTGCCGTCGCGCAGCACCATGCCGAGCTGTTTCTGAAGCTCGGGCGTCACTTGCTGGCGGACGAAGAAGCGGTAGATCTTGCCGGCGATAAAGTCCGCGGTAGCGGGCTGCTCCATGATGATGTTGATCACGTCGACGCCGTTGAAATGGCCGGTCTTACCGAGAAAAGTTTTTTCGCCGTCGTCGTGCTGGTCTTTGTTCACGACGAATTTCAGATCCACGTAGTTCCAGCCGGTGAAGGCGCGCGCGGCCTCGCGGATATCCTTTTCCGTGTAGTGGCCGACGCCCATGGTGAACAATTCCATAATTTCGCGGGCGAAGTTTTCGTTGGACGCGCCTTTGACGTTCACGCCCGCGTCCAGGAACGTCAGCATTGCCGGATCCTGAGCCACCGCTACGGTGAGATTTCTGAAATTGCCTGTTCCTTGCTTTTGGAAGAGTTCCAACTGGCCGAGCAGCTTGCGGTAATCGCGCACTTTCGCTTCGTTGGAGGCGAAATGGCCATGCCACAACAATGCCATCTTTTCTTGCAGCGGGCGCGGGCTGCCAACCATGCGATTGGCCCACCAATACGCGACGCGATTGGTTTCGAGCGCGCTGGCGCGAAGCCAGTAGAAGAACTCGTCCACAATCGGCTGAAGACGGCGGTTGCCGGCAGGTTTCACTTTGATGCCGAGTGCTTCGCCTTTTTCCTTGGCCATATCCGTGACGGCCGGACGGCTGGGCGGAAACGGTTCGAGACCTGGATCGTGGACTCCGGAATGATCGAACGGAGGCAGATCGCTCCCGTCTGTTCCCTCGAAGCGAACCAATCGCGCGACCGCTCGCGCCGGCGTCAGTTTGGCGAGATTGGCAATCTCATCGGGCGTTCCGCCGAACCCGGCCCGCTCCAGCAAGTGGGCCGCGAAATCGTAATTCCAATCTGCTGGACCAATGGGAGTGAGATCGTTCTGCCACGCGGCAGGCATGTTCCACCTCCTTCTGATCTTTATAAGATGTTCCCACAAATTCAGCTATTCACGCCGGACGCCAGAAATCCGCCGTCAACCGTGATGCATTGGCCGGTAATGAAGCTAGCGGCGTCGGACGCCAGCAGCACCGCGGCGCCTATCAGCTCCTCGGCATTCCCGAAGCGGCGAATGGGCGTCCGTAAAAGGAGCTCGCGGCCACGTTCGGTACTATCGAGCAGCGCGGCGTTGAGTTCGGTGCGGAAGACACCGGGCGCGATCGCGTTGACATTGATCCCCAGTTTCGACCACTCCACCGCCAAGCTGCGAGTCAGCGATAAGACGCCGGATTTCGACGCGGCATAGGCGGCCACTTCGTTGAGAGCCACGAATGAATTCAGCGAGGCGATGTTGATGATGCGCCCGCGCTGGCCGGCTAGCAATGGCTCGTAAAACGATTGGCAGCAGCGCAGCATGCCGGTCAGATTAGTGTCCAGAATATCGTTCCATTCCTGTTCGGACAGGCCCTTGGTGGGCGTCCTCTTGATTTTTCCGGCGGCATTCACCAGCACATCCACCCGGCCGAAGCGCTCGACCACGGCATCGCGCAGGGCATCGATCGATTTGCGGTCCGACACATTTACGCTCAGACTCACAGTGTCACGTCCGAGGGCCCGAATGCGCGCGCTGACTTCCTCCACCAGCTCCTGCCGGCGGCCGGAAGAGACCACGTCGGCGCCCGCTTCGGCCAGTCCCAATGCGATGGTGCGGCCAAGCCCGGAAGTGCCGCCGATCACAACTGCCACGCGGTCCGAGAGATCCATGAAGTTTTTGACCATAAGCTCTCATTTCAACATTTCGGCGGGGGGT
>DATHOT010000111.1:0-25920 GCA_035484655.1 Bryobacteraceae bacterium
GGGCGCCCAGCGAGAACACTGTTGGAACCCTGATCACATTGCGCGATGTGGAGAGCCGGCGGCAACTGGAGGTTCAGTTGGGCATCTCCTCGCGGCTCGCCGCCATTACCCGGCTCACCAGCGGCGTCGCGCACGAGATCAAGAATCCGCTCAATGCCATGGCGCTTCACTTGGAAGTGCTCAAGAGCAAACTGGATGGCGAGCAGCCCGAGCTGGATGTCATTGTGCGCGAAATAAAACGGCTCGATAACGTGGTCAAGACCTTCCTGAATTTCAATAAGCCGGTCGTTCTTCAGACCCGGCCCATCGATTTGAACCGCGTCGTGGATCAGGTGCTCGCCTTGGTATTGGTGGAAGCTCAAGCCCGGAAGGTCGACCTCGAAACTGCCCTACACGGAAAGTTGTGGATCAATGGCGATCCGGATCTTCTGAAGCAGGCCATCCTGAATGTGGTCAACAATGGACTGGAAGCAATGAAAGACGGCGGAAAACTGGCCGTTCGCACCGAATGCCGCGGTGACGAATGCCAGCTCACTATCCGGGATGCTGGTCCGGGAATTGCGCCTGAGATCCAGGACCGGATCTTCAACCTCTATTTCACTACCAAGGAACAGGGATCGGGAATCGGCTTGGCCACTACCTTCCGGGTGGTCCAATTGCACAGTGGTACAATCGACTTTGTCAGCGAGCAGGGAAAAGGCACGACGTTCCGGTTGCGCTTTCCGGGGATGATGGATTACCAGGGCGAGGCGTTCACTTCAGCAACCGGTACTTCCTGATTTGGACCTCCGCACGCGCACAACATGCTCCGCTTTCTGCGCGCTTCATCGCTTGCCGTTCTGCTGGCCGCATTCGAGTCCGCCTGCGCTAAGAAACATGCGGCCGCGCCGGTTCCGGCCACTCCTCCGGCAGCGCCTGCTGAGACCGCTCCGCAACCCGCTCCGCCGGCTACGGCTCCGCCCCAGGTCCAGGCTCCTCCAGCTACTCAGCCCCAGGCTCCGCCACCATCGCCTTCTCCGCAACAGCCTTCTCCGCAACAGCCTTCTCCCCCTCAGCAAACGCCTTCTCTCCCTCAGCAAACGCCGCCAGCTTCCACGCCACCAGCCCGCTCACCCCGTCCGGCCGAGCCTAATAGGTCCGGGCAGCCCAATGCGGCGCCGCGCCTTGGCGACATTCTGACCGCCGAACAGGAGCGCCAGTACAATTCCGCAGTCGACCAAAGCCTGGCACGAACGCAAACGAGTCTGGCGGCGATCGCCAATCGAAAGTTGACGAAAGAGCAGGAGGCTGTAGTAGCTCAAATCAAGAGCTTCGTTCAACAGGCACAAACAACGCGAAAGTCGAATTTGCCTGCAGCGCGTAGTCTGGCTGAGCGAGCGGACGTTTTGGCGAGAGATCTTGCGGGGAGCCTGCGGTAAATGCGGTTAGATAAAGACACGACCGGCGACAGAAGGCCGCCGGTCTAATATGTTGGCAGTTCCAGGACTACTAGAACTATTGGGCCTGAGGGCGGGCGTTCAAGTCCGCAGACGCCTGTCCGCTCAGATCCAGCATGTAGATCTTAACATCTACTCGCCGGTTCTCTTTGCGGGCCGCGCGCGTCTTGTTGTCGGCATCTGGAAAATCAGAACCAACGCCTAGCTCGCGAATCGACCGCAACGGAACGTTGTGCTCCACGGCCAGATAGTGCACGACCGCGTCCGCACGTTTACGGGCGAGCTCACGATTGTAGGTCCTATCACCGCTGCGGTCGGCATAACCTTCCACTTCGATGATAAAGTTCTTCATGCCACCTACCTTCTGGATAGCATCATCCAGCTTGGCCTGCTCGTCCTTAGTCAGCGAGTTCCTATTGAAGCCAAAATAGACCTGCTGAGTGGTGGCGAGCTTATAGTTATCAAGGTTCTGGAACGACTTCTGCATAGTGTCGTCCAACTTCGATACACCTTGTTGAGCCTGTTGGGCCAAGGAGTTAGCCGAATCTGCGCGGTTGGCAGCTTCGGCAGCTGCGCTGTTGGCCTTTGCCGCAGCGTCGGCCGCTTCGGCGGCCCTCTTGCCGGCATCGACTGCCTTTTCATCGGCGGTCGCTACTTGTCGATCCAGATCACCGATCGCCTGTTTGTGCTCAGCAGTCTGCTTTTGCAGATCGCTGACCTGGGTTTGCGTCTGATTGACCTGGTTCTGTACCGGCGCGATAGCCTCGCGAACGTGCTTCTTAGTCGCACAGCCAGCGCCCAAAACGGTCAGCACGGCCAATGCGCTAACGGCCGGCGTATTGCGGAGTATCATACTGAGGGTCTCCTTCCATCTCTCTATTTAACCATAGCAACTGCGTTCCGTAACATTGCAACTGCTCTGCCACGTCACTAGGATACTGCTTCAGGTTAGTAACTTTATGAGCCAGTTGGGAATTGGCCAAATCATGGCCGAATTCACTTTGTAAAACTTTCTTCGTCGAAGTACTATTTGACACACCTATGTAGGCAAAACTACAATGCCGTTCCGGAATGGTACTGGCGGTTTCGGTTGTATACTGACAGAACAGGAAGATCACAGGAGGCCCTCTGATGGCAGCCATCAAATTTTCACTGAACGGAAAAGCCCAGACCGTCGAAGTTGTCCCCCAAATGCCGCTGCTCTGGGTTTTGCGCGATACGATTGGGTTGACTGGTACCAAGTTCGGTTGCGGCATGGCACTGTGCGGCGCTTGCACCGTCCACCTCAACGGCCAGCCGATTCGGTCTTGCGTCACACCGGTCTCGAGCGTGGCCGGCAAGAACGTTACAACTATAGAAGGCCTCTCGGCCGGCGGCAGCCATCCAGTGCAGCGGGCCTGGATTGAAGAGGATGTGCCGCAGTGCGGCTATTGCCAGTCGGGTCAGATCATGACGGCTGCCGCGCTCTTGAACAAGGCCGCGAATCCGACCGATGCCGACATTGACGAGGCCCTGCGCGGCAACATTTGCCGTTGCGGAACGTATCAGTCGATCAGGCGCGCTGTTCATCTTGCGGCTAAATATCACGCTGCCGCAAACGGCAAGCCCGCCACCCGGGTTGCGGGAGGTGCGGAATGAACAACGCCACTCAGAAAATCGGACGCCGCCGCTTTCTCAAAGTAGGAGTGGCGAGCACCGGTGGATTGCTGCTCGGCTTCTATCTTCCCGAGCGCAATCAATTGGCCTTCGCGCAGACGGCCGCGGCTGATTCGAAGCTGAATGCCTTCGTGCATATCGGCTCCGACGACAGTGTCACCTTGTTCCTTCACAAATCCGAAATGGGCCAAGGCGTCGTCACTTCGCTTTCGCAATTGCTGGGCGAGGAGCTGGAGTGCGACTGGAAAAAGATTCGGACCCAGTTCGCCCCCGTTGACATGGCTTATGGCCCGTTGCAGGGCACCTTCGGGAGCATGAGCATCCGGACCTCCTGGGATCCGCTCCGTAAAGCCGGTGCCTCCGCGCGCGAGATGCTGGTGCAGGCCGCGGCGCAAAAGTGGGGCGTGGATGCCTCGCAATGCCGCGCCCAGAACAATGAAGTGGTTAACACTGCGACCAACGCGCGACTGAGCTATGGCAGTTTAGCCGATGCTGCTGCGAAGTTGCCCATGCCCGCCAAAGTGACGCTGAAAGATCCGAAGCAATTCCATCTGATTGGAACGTCGCCGAAGCGGCTGGATACGCCCTCCAAAGTCAACGGCCAAGCGGTGTTCGGCATAGACGCCAAAGTGCCTGGAATGCTGTACGCCGTGGTGGCGCGCTGTCCCGTGTTCGGTGGAAAGGTCGCAAGTTTCGACGCGTCCAAGGCCAAAGCTGTTACGGGTGTGAAGCAGGTGGTGCAGATTTCGAGAGGCGTGGCGGTCGTCGCCGACAATACCTGGTCGGCCATGGAAGGCCGGCGCGCTCTGCAGGTGCAATTCGACGAAGGACCCAATGCGAACGCCAGCAGCGCGAGCATCCGAAAAACCTTCACCGACATGGCCGAAAAGCCCGGCGCGGTAGCCCGTACCCAGGGTGACGCCGCCGCAGCATTGGCTGGCGCCGCTAAGAAGATCGAGGCCGTGTACGAGGTGCCCTATCTGTCCCACGCTCCCATGGAGCCGATGAACTGCACGGCCGACGTTCGCCCCGATGGCTGCGATGTCTGGACTTCCACGCAGATCCAGACTGCCGCGCACGGAACGGCAGTCAAGATCACCGGTCTACCGCCCAAACAAGTCAAAATACATACGCTCTACCTGGGCGGCGGATTTGGACGCCGGGGCGGCGACGATTTCGTGGGCGAGGCCGTGGAGATTTCGAAGGCCATCGGTGGCCCGGTGAAACTCACCTGGTCGCGCGAAGACGATATGCAGCATGATCTTTATCGCCCCGCCTCCTATACTCGCTTTGCCGGCGGTCTGGATGCCGAAGGTTGGCCAGTGGCCTGGACCACGCGGATCGCCTGCCCGCCCTTTGGAGGCATGCGCAATGGAGTCGACTTCACCGGCGTACAAGGTGTGGCGGACATCCAATACGCTATCCCCAATATACAAATCGAATATCATGCGCCCGAGGTCGGTATTCCGGTGACATACTGGCGCTCGGTGGGCTATTCGCAGAACACATTCTTCGCCGAGAGTTTTGTGGACGAACTGGCTGCCGCGGGCGGCAAAGATCCCTTCGAATTCCGCCGGCGCTTGCTGGCAAAATCGCCGCGCTACCTGGCCGTGCTCGAGCTGGCCGCCGAAAAAGCCGGCTGGGGCAAGCCGCTTCCCGCCGGAAGATTTCGAGGCATAGCGGTAGTGAATAATATCGGCAGTTTCAACGCGCAAGTAGCCGAAGTGTCGGTCACAAATGGCAAGCTGCGGGTGCATCGCGTGGTATGCGCGGTCGACTGCGGCCAGGTGATCAACCCTGCCATCGTCGAGCAGCAGATCCAAAGCGGCATTGTCTATGGATTAAGCGCGGCTCTCAAGGGCGCCATCACGATCGATCGCGGGCGCGTACAACAATCCAATTTCCACGAATACGACGTCTTGCGTATCGACGAGATGCCGGTGGTGGAAGTGCATATCGTTGCGAGCCAGAGCGCGCCGGGAGGGATCGGAGAGGCCAGCACGCCTTCCATTGTTCCGGCCGTCACCAACGCGGTTTTTGCCGCCACGGGGAAGCGCATCCGCAAGCTGCCCATTCGCGCCGAAGACTTGGCATAGGCGCGTCGCTCGTTTACGACACATACGAACGGCGTGCGAGGGCAAGCTGGACGATTGTGGGCGGGAGACGCGAAGGGGGAGGCGGTCGGGAAGACCGTATCCTCATTTGAGCTTGGGCTCGACCGGGGTCATATCGAGCTTGGGGTAGTAGGGTTGCTCCGTCTTCTGGAACTTTTCCAGCCATTTCTTGCCGGCTTCCTGCGGCGTGAAGCTCCACTGCTGGCGATGATAATTCCAGTCGTCGGGGTTGAGCTGCTGGGCGCGCGCGAAGTACTTGCCGGACAATTCGTCGTTGCCGTTCTCGTGGAACCAGACCGCCAGCTTGAAACTCGCATCGGCCTCCATCTCGGCCGGCAACCGGGGTTTCACACGACGCGCGAACTCTTCATCGGAAAGAGCATAGGCGCTATGCTCGCCGTTTTTCACCCAATCGCGGAGCGCGGAAACATACAGTTGGCCTTCGGTGGAGAGGCCCTTGTCGCCGAACTTCATCGACTGATCATTGGTCCAGGCCGGCTCGGCCGGACGCACGACGCGGCCGCGTTCGTCGATCCAGATACCCATCGGCACATTGATGAACTGATAGGCCGAGCTGACGGCATGCTGCGCGTCGATCAAAGTCGTGTACGTCGCGTGAGCCTTGTCGTACCACTGTCCGGCAGCAGCTTCACCGCCAGTGTCCTGAGCGGCGGCGACGATCTCGAAATTCTGGTCCTTCAGTTCTTCGTAAACTTTCTGCCAGCCCGGCAGATCGAAGCGGCAGCCTCACCAGGAGGCCCAGGTAACCACCAGCACCTTCTTGCTGCGGAAATCGGAAAGATGAACCGTGCGGCCTTTGCGATCAGGGGCCGCGAAGTCGGGCGCGATACGCGAGTTATAAAAGTTTCCTCGAACCACGGGAATCTCGCCGAAGCTCCAGACGCCGGAATCGGCGACAACGGTCTCGCGCAGCTTGCGCGCAAAACCGGTGAGGTTGAACCACTCGCCGGCCTTCAGGTTTTTCGAGATCGGAATGCACATGTCGGCGCGGCAGGCACCCTGCGGCTTTAACTCGAATTCGTTGATGCGTGGAAGATCGGCGGCACGCACCCAAAGGTCGTTGGGGTCGGGCCGGATTTTGTCCAGCTTCACGGCATGATCGTTGTACAGGACCGTGGCGGTCGGAGAAGTGGATGGCGCGGCGAAAGCAGCCACCGCGCTTGTGGAAGTGAACAGAAAATCTCGGCGTTTCATTTAGTTCTTATTCTATCCCGATACAATAAAGCCATCCTATGGCCACCATTCAACGCATTCTTCTGCGCGACCTTGCGCCTCGGCTGGGCTGCGAACTGCGGGGCGACCCGGACGTCGAAATCACCGGCGTCGCGGGAATGGAGCAGGCCGGTCCCAGCGAGATCACCTTCCTTGCCAATCCCAAATACGCACCAAAATTGCGGCACACGCAGGCCGCCGCGGTACTCGTTTCGGAACCTTTGAAGGAGCTAAAACCCGCGAGTCTGGTGTCGAATAATCCGTATCATGACTTCGCGCGCGCGCTGGCTCTGTTCTATCAGCCGCCCCGGCCGGCGCCCGGGATTCATCCTCAAGCGTCTATCGCCCGGACGGCCCGGATCGGTGAAGGCGCGTCGATCGGGGCTTTTGCCGCAGTCGGCGAGCAGGTGTCTATCGGAAGAAATGCGATCCTGCACCCGCATGTAGTTATCTATGAAGGCGCGCAAATCGGCGACGATTTCTACGCCCACTCGCATTCCGTCGTTCGCGAATACTGTCGCGTGGGCAATCGCGTGATTCTGCAAAACAGCGTGGTGGTGGGCGGCGACGGTTACGGATTCGCCAAAACCGCCGAAGGCACGCATTTCAAGATCGTACAGTCGGGCGTGACGGTGATCGAAGACGATGTGGAGATTCAGTCGCTCTCTTCGGTGGATCGCGCGTCGGTGGGCGAGACACGCGTCCGGCGCGGAGCCAAGATCGACAGCCTGGTGCAGGTGGGGCATGGATGCGTGGTCGGGGAAGACAACATCATCTGCGCGCAGACCGGCTTGGCGGGCAGCTCGATTCTGGAGAAGAACGTATTGCTGGCCGGCCAGGTCGGTATTTCCGGCCATCTCACCATTCACGACAATGCCGTGATATACGCCCAGAGCGGCATCGGCGGAGATGTTAAAGAGGGCGCGGTGATGTCGGGATCGCCGGCCTTCGAAGCCCGGGAATGGCTGCGCGCGATCACGGCTTTCCAGAAATTGCCTGAATTATTGAAGACAGTGAGACAATTAGAAAAGCGCCTGGAAAAACTCCAGGACGTTCAGGGATCCTCGCAATGATCGATGAGAAGAACAATGGCGGGCGCAGACCCGTCGCCTACTTGAATGAAACGTTTCTGGAAAGCCCGGACGCCCGCGGCTTGCGGATTCTGTCCGAATATCTGGAACCTTTGTCTCACTTTCGCGATGAGAAGGTTCAGGACACGGTGGTCTTCTTTGGGTCGGCGCGGATTCACGAGGAAGGCCCGCTGAGTGAATATTACCGGGATGCGCGAACGCTGGCGCGCTTGATCACCGAGTGGTCGAGCAAAATCGAATCGCCCTTCAACCGGTTCGTAATCTGTTCCGGAGGCGGTCCTGGGATCATGGAAGCGGCTAATCAGGGCGCGGCCGATGCGGGTGGCAAGACCATCGGGTTGAACATCGGGCTGCCATTCGAGCAGCGGCCCAATCCCTACATCACGCCCGAACTGGTTTTCGAGTTCCACTACTTTTTCATGCGCAAGTTCTGGTTTGCTTATCTGGCCAAAGCGCTGGTGATCTTTCCCGGCGGGTTTGGCACTTTAGACGAGCTGTTCGAGATTTTGACGCTGGCGCAAACGCGGAAACTGGAAAGCAAGATCGTGATCGTGCTATATGGGTCGAAGTATTGGAAAGAGGTGTTGAATTTCGAGGCTTTGGTGGCGCACGGCACCATCGACGCAGAAGACTTGAACCTGTTCCAGTACGCCGACAGCCCGGAAGTGGCGCTGGCGATTCTGCAGGAGAAGTTGACCAAGTATTTCCTGGAGCCGGAGAAACCTCTGCCCGAGCCCGTGCCCGAGACGCCGCAAATCGCAAAATCGCGAGTGTGAGCCGGCGACTGTGACCCTGGATCTCAAATCTCATTGGAAGCGACTGGGCAAGCTTGAAAGGTCGTTCATCAGTCTTGCCGCCGTTTATTTCCTTTTGCTGCTGTTCGCTCCTAACAGCGGTTTTACCCAGTTTCTACAGTTTGTCGTAATCGTTCTGGGCATATGGGAACTCATGCGGCTTTCCCGCATAGGGCTGCGTAAGGCGATCTGGCGGTTGCGCAACCGGTTGATCGTAGCGTACGTGCTGATCGCGGTAGTGCCGCTTCTGCTGATTATCACTCTAGTTGGTTTGGGTGGCTACATAGCGGCCGGCCAGATTGAGATCTATCTGGTGCGGAGCGAGCTGGATCGGCGAGTAAGTTCCCTGCAGTCTGTTTTGGAAGGACTGACGCAAGTGAAGCCCGGCGGCCGTCAGGAGCTGATGCGTCAAACGGGCGAAATCTATGCAAGGCGCTATCCCGGTGTGGAATTTCTGATCGAAAGCGGCGGCTCAGCGCTGCGCTGGCCCGAGAATGCCGCTGTTGATGCGCCTTCGAAGCTCCCGGCGGGAAGTGGCGGCATCGCGTTGCTGCGCGCGCGTTACTACGCCTGGTCGAGCGCTGTTCAAGGAGGCGTCCGATTCGTGGCTGTGATGCCGTTAACGCGCCGTTACTTGAGCGAAATGATTCCGGGATTAGGGGACGTCTACTTTCTGCAGCCCTCCACTCCACGTGTGCCAGGCGCCCCAAAGAATGAACGCCGGTTTACCAGCAAAGTGCTGCGAGACGAATGGTATGAGGTGACACCGGCTGGAGGCGATGCGGCGGGAACGCCAATTCCACCGCCAGTCAATCGGTTCGATCTGGATGTGCCGGGATTTTCGTTGATCCGGGTTATCGATTGGACTCGTCCAGAGAGAAACAGATCCGCCTTTTTGTTGGTGCAAACCAGGTTGTCCGCGCTGTTTCAAATCCTGCTGAGCGGGAAAATGGATGATTTCGAGGGCACCTTGGTGATTGCATTCTACGTGGTCTCGATTGCTTTCTTGCTGGTCGGAATCATCGGCCTGGCGATCGGAGTTTCACTCACCCGCACCATCACCGGTGCGGTGCATTCGCTCTATGAGGGGACCCAACGCGTCATGCGAGGCAACTTCTCGCATCTCATCAAAGTCTCCGGACGCGATCAGTTGGCCGACCTCAGTTCATCGTTCAACACCATGACCGAAAACCTGGAGCGGCTGCTGGCGGTGGCCAAGGAAAAGGAACGCTTGCAGGCCGAGATCGAGATCGCGCGCGAAGTGCAGGAGCAGCTCTATCCTAAGACTGCGCCGGTAATGCAGACACTGCATATCATCGGCATGTGCCAACCGGCGCGCATGGTATCGGGGGATTATTACGACTACCAGGCGGTGCCGGGCAATAAACTCGCGATCGCGATCGGTGATGTCGCCGGAAAGGGAATTTCCGCGGCGCTGCTCATGGCCAGCATCCAATCGGCGCTGCGGATGGAGCTGCGAGCGTCCCTGGAACGCGTCGCGGAACTGGCGGCGCCGTCGCATACGCCGGTAAACGGCTTCCGGCTGTCGACCGCCCAGATGGTCTCAGATCTGAATCAGCAGCTTTACGCCACCACTTCGGCCGAAAAGTACGCGACGTTTTGCCTGGCGCTCTATGACGAAGAGAGCGGGACGGTGACCTATACCAACGCCGGTCATTTGCCGCCCATCCTGATTCGCAACGGCACGGCCACCAGCCTGGATGTGAACGGAACCGTGGTGGGCGCGTTTCCATTTTCGAAGTACGACGAGAGTAGGGTAAAGCTCGAGAGCGGCGATTTGCTGGTGTGTTACACCGACGGCATCACGGAGCCTGAAAACGAATACGGCGAGATGTTCGGCGAGGAGCGGCTGATCGAGCTGGTCTCCAAGCATGCCGAGCGCGAAGACACCAAGATTATCGAGACCGTGATGGAAGCGGTCCGGCAATGGACCCATTCGCCGGAATTGACCGATGACATGACGGTATTATTAGCCCGCAAACAGTAACGCTTTCCTTAGCGGTTAAAATAGCGACAGCATGCGCCGCTTCCGTAATCGGCTGATCCTGATCGGCTTCGCACTGGTCGCGATCCTCACCGGGGGAACGCTGGGATTCATCCTCATTGAAGGCTACCCGCCCTTCGACGCGTTCTACATGACGATGATTACGGTGAGCACGGTGGGGTACGCGGAAGTGCATCCCCTCAGCCACGCGGGACGGGTTTTCAACTCATTTCTGATATTCTTTGGCGTTACGATCATGCTGCTCGCGGTGGGCGGCATGACACAGGCCATCATCGAGCTGGAGCTGAACCAGTATTTTGGAAAGCGGCGGAACAGGAAAATGATCGACAAGCTGAACGACCACTACATCGTCTGCGGTTTCGGCCGCGTGGGCCGTGGCGCGGCCGCCGAATTGCAGCGCGCCGGTGCGCCGTTTCTGGTGGTGGATAAGAACGAAGATCGCGTGGAATGGGCCATGAAATCCGGCATGCTGGCGGTGCTGGCCGATGCGACCAATGACGAGACCCTTCGCGATTCGGGAGTCTTGCGCGCCAAAGGCCTGATTGCGACTCTTTCCAGCGACGCGGACAATCTGTTCGTCATTCTTTCCGCCAAAGCGTTGAAACCGTCGCTGCTGGTTTCAGCCCGCATCGCGACCGAGGAAACAGAGCGTAAAATGCGCCTGGCCGGAGCCGACTATGTGTTCGCGCCCTACGACATGACTGGGTATCGCATGGCCCAGGTCATGCTGAAGCCGCATGTCTTCCAGTTCATCGATTTCACCACCAAGAACCTCGGCCTGGATGTCGGGATGGAGCAGGTCCGCGTACCGGCCTCGAGCGAATTCGTTTCCAAATCTCTCGAGGAAATGCAGCTTCGCAGGGAACTGGGCGTCATCGTGCTGGCTATCCGCAAGTCGGACGGCCGCATGCTGTTCAATCCGCCGGCCGACGCTGAGATTCACGGTGGCGATTTCCTCATTGTCATGGGTGAAAGCGCCAATCTGCAACGGTTGGAACAGATGCTGGCCGAGGTTCGCGCGTGAAGATTCTGACCGCGGCCCAGATGCGCGAAGTGGATCGCCGGTCGAGCGAGCTGGGCGTGCCGGGCCTGGTCCTGATGGAGAACGCAGGTCAGCGCGTGGTTGAGTTTCTGGTGGACCATTACGCGCCGCTCCAAGCCCAGCGCATTGTGGTGTTGTGCGGCAAGGGAAACAATGGCGGTGATGGAATGGTGGTGGCTCGGCAGCTCCACACTCGCATTCGGCCGCGATCGTTGGACGTGGTTCTGGCTGGCGATCCGGGCGAGATGAAGGGCGATGCAGCGGCAAATTACAAAATGCTGCAGGCGGTGGGATGCCCCATATCGTTCGAGATCAAGCCGGCCATGGAGACCGCGACGCTGATTGTGGACGCGCTGCTCGGCACCGGCATCCACGGGGCAGCCACCGGAAAAGCGCTAGAGCTGATAACGGCCATCAACGAGCGGTTTCCGTTGGCCGAAGTGGTCTCGGTCGACATTCCTTCCGGTCTCGACAGCGACTCCGCGAGTCCACCTGGCCCGGCCGTGCACGCCAACCACACCGTCACGTTCACGGCTCCGAAGCCTTGCCAGGTGCTTTCGCCGGCCTGCGAGCTGGTTGGAAAGCTGCACGTGGCCGAGATTGGAAGCCCGCCGGATCTATTCGAAAAGGACCGCACGATTTTTCTGGCGCTCTCCGAACCGGGGTCATTCGCGCAGCTGTTCCGGCCGAGAGTGCAGGATTCCAACAAGGGCCTGTATGGTCACGTGCTGGTGATGGCGGGCGGCCGTGGGAAGACCGGCGCGGCGGCGATGGCAGGTATCGGAGCGCTGCGTGCCGGAGCCGGCCTTGCAACCGTGGCGTCCGCGGAATCGGCTATCGCTCAAATCGCATCGCACGCCCCAGAGCTAATGACTGAGCCGCTGCCGGAGACCGACGATGGTTCGATCTCAATGCGCGTGCTGGACCAGTTGAGTGCGCTGGTGGACAAGAAGAATGTCGTTGCGCTTGGTCCGGGCATGGGCCGGCACCCGGAAACGGCGCAGCTTATTCGCCGTCTGGTGAACGAACTTGCGCGGCCCATGGTCGTCGACGCGGATGCGTTGAATGCGTTGGATGCGAAAACCCTGCGCGCGCCGGCGCCTCGCATTCTCACTCCGCATCCCGGAGAAATGGCTCGTCTTACCAACAGTACTGTCGCCGTTGTACAGGCCGATCGCATTGGATGCGCGCGCGCGTTCGCGCAGGAACATGGCGTCCACCTGGTGCTCAAGGGCAATCGCACGGTGATCGCCGCTCCCGACGGCCGGGCGTGGATTAATCCGACTGGTTCGCCGGCCATGGCTACCGGAGGCACGGGCGATGTGCTCACGGGCATGATCGCCGGCCTGGTGGCGCAATTCCCCGATCAGCTCGATACCGCCTTGCTGGCCGCGGTCTACCTGCATGGCCGGTCGGGCGAGTTGGGCGCTGCGCGGCGCGGAGAGAAAGGGCTGATCGCCACCGATCTGTTTGAGTTTTTGCCCGAGGCCATGCGTGAAGTCGCGGATCTTTCACACCCAGTCTGAAGAAGAGACCATCGCGCTCGGCGAAAAGCTTGCAGCTGAGTTGCCGCCAAAAGCGGTGGCGCTCCTGATCGGAAATCTAGGCGCTGGAAAGACGACGCTGGCTAAGGGGATGGTGAAGGGCTTAGGCGCGGCGCAGCCCGACGAAGTCTCTAGCCCGACCTTCACTTTGATCCACGAATACAGCCCGAGTGTCTATCACATCGATCTTTATCGCCTGGACCGCGAGGACCAAGTTGCGACGCTAGGCCTGGACGAGATATTCGACCGAACGGCGGTGGTGTTGATCGAGTGGGGTGAGCGATTTGAAAGACTCATGCCCGAGGAGCGGATCGAAATACGTCTGCGAGCGACCGGAGAAAACTCTCGGGAGATTGAAGTACGCAGTACAATAGAAGGGTCCTCCCCCCGCACGAGCTAACGCATGAGTTCCGCACCGCCATTCGTACATCTGCATTGCCATACCGATTATTCGCTACTCGACGGGGCCTGTGAAATCGGCCAGTTGATGGATCTGGTGGTCCAGCAGAAGATGCCCGCCGTGGCCATGACCGATCACGGAAATCTTTTCGGCGCAGTCGAGTTTTACAACAAGGCAAAGGAAAAAGGCGTGCAACCGGTGATCGGTTGCGAGGTTTACGTATCGCAGCAGGGGCTGGCGACGCGCAGCGAGAACGATCGCTACAACCACCTCGTCTTATTGTGTGAAACGCAGGAAGGCTATCGCAACTTGCTGAAGCTGGTCTCGACCTCGTTTCTGGAGGGCTTCTATTACAAGCCGCGCATCGACAAAGATCTGCTGGCCCGGCATTCCAAAGGCCTGATTGCGATGTCGGCCTGCCTGCGCGGCGACATCAACGAGACCATCATGGCCAATCGTTACGAGGAAGCCAAGCGCCTGGCTTACGGCTACGCGGACATGTTCGGCAAGGAGAATTTTTTCCTGGAGATTCAGGATCACGGCCTGGATCAGGACAAAGTAGTGGTGCCGCAGGTCCACCGCCTGTCGCAGGAGACGCGCATCTCGCTGGTGGCCACCAACGATTCGCACTACATGCGCAAGGAAGACGCCCGGGCGCACGAGATCCTGCTATGCATCCAAACCGGCAAGACCATGAGCGACCCGCAGCGCATGCGTTTTACCCAGCCCGAATTCTATCTGAAGACGCGCGACGAGATGCTGGCCATGTTTGGAGGGCTGGAAGACGCGCTCGACCGAACGTGGGAAATCGCGCAGCGCTGCCAGGTGAATCTCGAAAAGGTGAAGGAGCCGTTCCCGAAGTTCGACGTGCCGGCCGAGCACACCACCGATACGTATTTCGAATACGTCGCCCGCCAGGGATTCGAGAAACGCCGTGGGCGTCTGGAGACCTTGCGCAAGGCCGGAGCGCTGAAGCACGACCTGCCTGAGTACGTAGAGCGTCTCGACCGCGAGATCCGGATGATCCAGCAAATGAAGTTCGCCGGCTATTTCCTCATCGTCTGGGACTTCATCCGCTTCGCCAAATCGCGCGGGATTCCGGTGGGTCCGGGGCGCGGCTCGGCGGCCGGCAGCCTGGTCAGCTACTCGATGAACATCACCGATATCGATCCGCTCGAGAACGGGCTCCTGTTCGAGCGCTTCCTCAACCCGGAACGCATTAGCATGCCGGATATCGATATCGACTTCCATACCCGCCGGCGCGGCGAGGTGATCCAGTACGTCACAGAAAAATACGGCCGTGAGCAGGTGGCGCAGATAATCACCTTCGGCACTTTAGGAGCTCGCACGGCCATCAAGGACGTCGGCCGGGTGCTCGACATCAGCTTCGGCGACGTGGATCGCATCACCAAGCTGATTCCCACGCAGCTCAATATCAAGCTGAAAGAGGCGCTGCATCAGGAGCCGGCCATTGAGGACGCGGCCCGCAAGGATCCGCGCCTGAAGGAGGTGCTGGAGGTCGCCGTCAAGCTGGAAGGCATGGCGCGCAACGCATCCATGCACGCCGCGGGCGTGGTGATTTCACCGGTGCCGCTTCAGGAACTTGTCCCGCTTTACAAGACCAATAAAGACGAAATTGTCACTCAATACGACATGGTGGGTCTGGAGAAGCTGTCGCTTCTCAAGATGGATTTCCTGGGGCTCACGACGCTCGACATCATCCAGGATGCGCTGGCGTTGATCGAACAGAATCGCGGCGTGAAGCTGGTGATGGAAGATCTTCCACTGGATGACCCCGCCACGTATCAGATCTTCTGCAAAGCTTTTACCAGCGGAATCTTTCAGTTTGAATCGCCCGGGATGCGCGACATTTTGCGCAAGTACCAACCTTCGCGGATCGAAGATCTTTGCGCGCTCAACGCACTCTACCGGCCCGGCCCTATTCAGGGCGGCATGATCGACGACTTTATCGATGGCAAGCATGGCCGCAAGCAAGTCACCTACGATTTCCCCGAGTTGAAAGAGGTTCTAGAAGAAACCTACGGCGTCATCGTTTACCAGGAACAAGTGATGCAGATCTCCAATCGCCTGGCCGGCTACTCGCTGGGCGACGCCGATATCCTGCGCCGCGCCATGGGTAAGAAGAAAGCTGAAGAGATGGCTGCGCAGCGGGAGCGCTTCCTCCAGGGCGCCAAGCAAAAAGGTCTTCCGCAAAAGAAGGTCGAGAAAGTATTCGACCTGATGGAGAAGTTTGCCGGGTACGGCTTCCCCAAAGCTCACTCGGCCGCCTACGCATATCTCGCGTACGTTACCGCTTATCTCAAGGCGCATTATCCGCTGGAGTTTCTGTCGGCGCTGCTGACGTCGGAAATGGGCAACAGCGACAAGGTGGTGAAGTACATCAACGAGTGCCGCGAAATGGGGATCGCTGTACTGCCTCCGGACGTTAGTTCGAGCGGCAAGGACTTCACACCCGACGGGCAAGCGATTCGGATGGGCTTGTGCGCGGTCCGGAACATTGGCGCCGCTGCCGCGGATTCCATTATTGAAGCGAGACGAACCGGCGAACCGTTCCAGTCCCTTTACGACTTGTGCGAGCGCGTCGACCTGACCACTGTCAATCGGCGCATCTTGGAAAATCTCATCAAGTGCGGTGCCATGAGCAGTCTCCAGGGTAATCGGGCCCAGTTGACTGCCATGCTCGAGAACGCCATGGAGTCCGGCCAGAGAGCCTGGAAGGACCGGCAGAGCGGCCAGACGGGCCTGTTCGGAATGGTGGCGGACCAGCCCGCCCATCAGGAACATCCGCTTCCCCTCCTGCCCGACTGGACACCGCAGCAGAAGCTCTCGAACGAGAAAGAAGTGATCGGTATTTACATCACCGGCCATCCGCTGGATGCGTACTCCGACAAAGTGGCTGAACTTTCCACCCATGCCACCGAAACGCTGGAGGGTCTGGAGCGCGGCGCGGAAGTGGCCATCTGTGGCATCCTGACCGGCATCCAACGGAAGCGGAATAGGGACGGCAAGCTCTGGGCGGCCATGCGTCTGGAAGACCGGACCGGCAGCGTTGAGGCCATGGTCTTCAGTACGCAGTACGATCGCTTGCTCACCGCCCTGGTGGAGGATCAGGCCGTCCTGGTACGCGGACTGGCGTTGCCGGAGGAGAACGCTCCACCGAAAATTTCCGTGCAGGACATTGTGCCGCTCGAAGTGGCCCGCGTCAATCTTCCGACCTTGATCTCCATTCGAATTCCGGTGGGTGCCAACGGTACCGTGGACAAAGCCGAAGCATTGAACCAGCTCTTCACGCGCAAGCGCGGCGAGACCGAGGTGCGGCTCCGTCTTGAGAAGCCGCGCGATTTTTCCGTTATTCTGGATGTGACCCCCAAGGTCCGCCCGGACAAGGAGTTCTGGGCCGAAGTGGAGCGGATCTGCGGACCGGAGTCGGTCGAGATCCTGGCAAGTTAGTCCCGCCGCCGTCGTTGGTTCGGTTTGCGGGCCGGTCACTATCCGAATGGCAGAACACTCTAAATCGCCCCTGTCTCCTCCGAACGCGAACGCTGGGACGGCGCACGCATCGAATCCCACCTGGGAGCGCGTGCTGCTCGCCCGTCACCCCAAGCGGCCGCATACGCTCGACTACATCAACCGCATCTTCACCGGTTTTTCAGAGCTGTATGGGGATCGCTTCTTTGGCGACGATCCGGCGGTGGTGGGCGGCATGGCCTCGTTTGAAGGCCGTCCGGTGATGGTAATCGGCCAGCAGAAGGGACGCGATACCAAGCAAAAGCTCCATCGGAATTTCGGCATGCCGAAGCCGGAGGGTTACCGCAAGGCCATGCGCCTGATGCGGCTGGCCGACAAGTTCCGCCGCCCGATTATCACGTTTCTGGATACGCCCGGCGCCTATCCCGGCATCGACGCCGAGGAGCGTGGCCAGGCGGAAGCGATCGCGGTGAATTTGCGGGAGATGTCGCGGCTGGGCGTGCCCGTGGTTTCTATCGTAATCGGTGAAGGCGGCAGCGGAGGCGCCCTTGGACTCGGCGTGGCCAACCGCGTTTATATGCTCGAAAACGCCTACTACAGCGTCATTTCGCCCGAGAGTTGCGCCGCCATTATCTACCGGGATTCCGGCAAAGCCGCCGAAGCCGCCCGCGCGCTCCGCATGGCTGCCTCCGATCTGAAGTCACTGGATTTGATCGACGGCATCATCCCCGAGCCACCCGAAGGCGCCCATACCGATCCCGACAAGGCCGCCGAGTTCGTCAAACAAGCTATCCGGACCGCGCTCGAAGAGCTGTCTTCCCGAACGGACACGCAACTCATCGACGATCGTTACACGAAGTTCCGTCAGATGGGGAATTTCTTCGCGGAGGGCAAAGGAGCGTGAACAAGACCGTTGTCCTGGGCGTCGGCTTCGTGGTTCTGGTGCTGGCGTTCCTGGTCTACTCGAGCATGCACATCGTAAAGTACCGCGTGGAGGTGTGCGTGGCGTTCAAAGGTGGAACCGACTGCCGCACCGCCTCCGCCGACACCGAAGACCATGCACTCAGAAGCGCACAATCCAACGCATGCGCTTTGCTCGTGTCGGGCGTTACGGAGGTGATGCAGTGCGAGCAAGCTCGTCCCACCAGCGTTAAGTGGTTGAAGACCAAATAGAGACGAAAACTAGAAATACTGGGTGGCCAGTTCCGGCTTGGCTTCCACAGCCTTCTGCCAGCAGGTGCGCGCTTCCTGATCTTGCCCCAGCGCCTTCAGGGCGTGTCCGAGATTCAACAAAGCTTCAGCGAAACCCGGCTTCTCTTCGGTCGCGCGGCGATAGGAGCGGGCGGCCTCTTCATGCAGGTTCGATCGCTGCAGCAGAATACCGATGTTGTAGGACAGCTCGGGCATGGTCTGGCCCAATTCGCCGAGCTGCTTTTCGATGTCCAGCGCCAGGATGTAATCGCCCATGTCGACCACCACCGCAGCCAGCGTGCGAAGTGCATCGGCTGACTTGGGATGACGGGCCACGGCCTGCACCAACGTCGCTTTGGCGGCCTCGAGTTCCCCGGTACGCCATTGGGCCAAGCCCAGATTGATCAGTGCATCCAGCCAGTCCGCGCGTTTGCTGGCGCACTTGCGAAACGGCTCAATGCTCCCGGCATAGTCGTCACGCAGCAGGCGGTAATAGCCCAAACGGAACCAGGCATCCTCGCGCTCAGGCTCGCTTTCCAGCAGCTTCGCCATGGCCTTCTCAGCTTCTTCACTATTGCCCAGACGCTCAAAGACATTGGCCAAATTCCACAGGGCTCCGGTGTGGTCAGGCGCCAACTGCAAGCCGCGCTCGTACGCTTTACGCGCAGCCGGCATATCGCCGCGCTCCTGCAGAGTGGCGCCCAGATTGGCGTAGGGTAAGGCGCTTTCAGGACGAAGCTTGATCGCTTCGGAATAGGCTTGGCCGGCCTGTTCCAGCCGATTCGTTTTTTGATAAGCCACGCCCAGATTGAACCACGCTTCGAACGAATCCGCCGCGCTCTTCACCAGCTGAGCGCCTTGTTGCGCCGCTGCTTTGAAGTCTCCACGAGCGATGGCGGCCGCCACTAATCCTTCCAGGGCCGGACGCGCGCCCGGCTTCACGCGCAACAGCTTGTCGCAATACTCCCGAACCTTGGCGTCGTCACCGAGCTTCAAAGCCAACCCGATCATGTTGGTCAGCAGATCCACGTTGGCGCCATTTACGGGAAGCAGCTTGGCATACAACTGCATCGCTTCGCCGGCTCGTCCCAACGACTGCAGAGCGATGGCCTTGCCGTACAGCGCCTTGTCGTAGCCGGGCTTGGCGGTCAGGCAGACTTCGAAAGCCGCCAGCGCCTCTTCGGGACGATTGAGGTGCAGCTGGCAGACTCCGAAACCAAGTTCGGCTTCGTGCAGTTTCGGGTCGAGCTGGAAGGCTTTTTTAAAAACCTTGGCAGCCTCTTCAAACTTGTCCAGTTTTTCGAAACACAGCGCGGCGTTATAAATGGCCGCCTTGTGATTGGGCTGCGCACTGAGGATTTTCTCGTAACCCTGCAAGGCCTCTTGATATTGGCCCAGCTGAAATTCCAGGTGCGCCTCGGTCCAATCCAGCTCCGGCAGGGCTTCGCCTTTCTCGATAGCCGCCCGAACTTCGCGCAAGGCCTGCTCCGTCTTGCCTTCCATATTGAGCGCCAGCGCTTTGACCAGCGCCGCGGACTGAACCGGCCGCTTCTCGCTCTTTGAATCCAGGGTGTCGTGCTTTGCCAGGGCCTCCACCAGTTCGCTATCTACGAACCACAACCATTGATCGTTTGTTTGTTCCATCGAATTCTTCGTCACTTGGTTCCCCCGGACAGGTAAGACAGCGATACCGACTTGATCTTGCTTCGCTCGCTTCGTTCGTTCAGAAAGCCCATGCCGCCCGATCGGAGTTGATCGTCCGTCCAGACATCCACTGGTTGCCCCTGTACATAGGTATTGAACTTGGGACCGCGGACATCCACGCGTATTTTGAAGACGGTATCGCTCTTCACGGGCACGTCGATCGGTACCCTGCCCACTTGCACTTGCCGGCCCTTGAGGACGATGTACTTGTACAGCACCACCGTCAAAGGCAGCTCCGGCGACACGAGTTGCAGCTTCATGGCGTAGTAATTTTCCGGGTCCGCCGCGCGGAAAATCCATCCGATGCTCTTATTGTCAATCTGCCCTTGAAACTCGATCCGGTAATCGGAAAGCTTAAGCGATGGGCGATATATTGTGACCTCCCGGCCGCCGTGTTGTCCGATGGGATCTCCCGCCCAGTTTTCGACCCAGCCGCCTTCACCCACCATGATGCTCATGCCTGCGTCGCTCGATTTGGCCGTGGACGCGGAAGGTTTGGCTTTGCTGGTGACTTGGAAATAAACGCCCAGCGACGCCACTGCGATTAGAGCAGCCAGGCCGAGCTTGACCTTGAGCGAACCGAACATGGAAGTGTTGACGACCGCGCCGAAGTTCGGCACCGTGTGGTCGGCGGGTGCGGCCGGGCCCGATCCAGCGGCCGCGGCTTTGACTTTTTCCGTAGGCTCGTTTTTCGCGGCAGGCGCTTTCTGGACGGGCTCACTCTTTACCGGCGGATTGACCTTGGCGGCAGGTTGCGGCGGGGGCGCCGCGGGTGCAGTTTTGACCGGAACGGGCTTGGCCGGCGGTTCCGGCTTAGGCTGTGTAGCGGCCGGGACCGATTGAACCGCAGGTTTTGGCGTTTCGACCGGTTGGGTAGGCTTCTTCGCTGGTGGCGCCTGGACGGGCTTTGGTGTCTCGGAGGCCTGTATGGGTTTGGACGTTTGCGGAGGCGCCGCCGGCTTGTTGGCGGCGGGCGGCTTAGGCGGCGCTGCGACGGGTGGTGCCGGACTGGTTTGCACGGGCGCCGCCTTGGGCTGTTGACTGAATCCTCGGGGCGCCGGAGCCACTTTCGGGCGCAGTGGCAAGGCCTTAAGCCGCGGGAGCAGGGGATGCCCGTTGGCGAGAAGCGCAGTGGCATCGATGATCGGACCGGCTTTGGGCGGGGCAAAGCTCTTAACCGGGATGGCCATCAACTCAGCTTCGCGCGGCGATGGTTCCGGTGGCGCTGGAGACTTTAGGGGTGCTTCAGATTTTTGAGGCGCTTCAGATTTCTTGGGCGCTTCAGATTTTTGGCGAACATCAGGAGCGGCGGCGGGCTTGGCCTCCTCCCGTTCCCGCATGTCTTGATGGAGTTTCGACAGAGCTTCGAGCGCCGCCCGCGGAGTTGGCTGCGGTGGCGGGGCCGCCGCAGCCGCCGGCTGGTCGGGCGGTTTAGGAACGGGGGCGACTCGCGAGATAGCCGGAGCGTGCTCGGGGATGGGCGGAACGTCGAGCGGAATCGCGGGAACAATGAGGTCAACCGGCCCATCAGCGATGAGTCCGTTCGTCCAGGACTCGGGAAGGGTTACATCGCACTCTTCCGCTGTATAAGCGATTCCGGCCGGGGACAAATCAAAATCCAGCAGGTCGAGAACCTGCACTCCAGCCGGGTAGGAGAAGTCCACGGCTCCGTTCAGGCTTGCATAGCAACTGCTTTCCGATGGCCGCGGTAGAATCTCAATGGCGATGGAACCGCCCCGCTCGAATTCATGCGACGACCGGACGGTCAACGGGATGCTGAGGTGCACTCGCGGGGGAGTTTCTTCTCTGGGCACGCTCGTATCCATGAGCGGGTAACCACTCTCGCAAACGCCCGGCTGCATTTCCAAAGGAACCAGTCCAGCGGACGGTAAGGTGAAAGACTGACCCTCTACAGACGGGCCTTCCAGGCGCCAGGCAGGAGGCAAAGGAGCAGCGGGCGCTTCCGACTCGTCAGACTTCCATGGTTCTAGGTAAGGTAGGGGCTCCTCGGGAGCCAGAATGGACGGTGTTTCCATCACGAACCCGGCCATTGCCGGCGGCGGAGGTTCAGGTGGCGCGGCGATCACGGCCGGCGCCATGGGCGGTGGTGGCGTCGGCGCGGCCTCTTCGACCGCAATTTCTTCAACTTGCAAAGCTACTTCTTCGACTGCAACTTCTTCCACAGACTGTTCGGCTACTGCCACCGGGCTTACCGGAGCGGCGGCCTGCTTCTGCGCGTCTTTGCTTTCATCCGCTCTCGACCGGGCCTGCAGCAAACGACTGAGCCCCAAGCGGTTATACTCTTCCTGGTAGCTCCGCTTGTGAGCGTCGGAACAGAACTCGCCGCCGCCTCTGAGTCTTTTCAGCAGCGCCAGTTCCTTGCCACAGTACAGGCAACGCATATCCGTGTAATCGGCTCTTAGAGCCGAATCATGAAGAGTGACATTAGGAGTTTCTATACGGTAAAGCGCTTATCGATCCTTTATAAGGTGAGTACCTTACTACCATCGGCTAATTGGGGGTTCTTCCTACAGGCTTGGTGCGTAAGTGTGCGTAATGCAAGGGCTTGGCCGCTAGCCCCAGCACCTACATGGTGCCCGAGACGAGTACAGGAGTAAAATCTAAGTGTGCGATCCCTATTTCTGTTTGTCCTTCTTAGCGCCGCCGCCCTGGCGCAATCCAGCACCGGATTCAGCATCGCCAACATGGACCAATCGGCCAACCCCTGTGTCGATTTTTATCAGTTTGCCTGCGGAACATGGATGGCCAACAATCCGATCCCTCCCGACCAGTCGAGCTGGGGCCGCTTCAGCGAATTGGCCGAACGCAACCGCACGATCTTGCGCAATATCCTCGAAAAAGCGTCGGTAAACGACCCGAAACGGACGCTTTTGGATCAAAAAATAGGCGATTTCTACGGTTCCTGCATGGACGAGCAGACCATCGAGAAGCTCGGAATTCAGCCGCTAAAACCGGACCTGGACCGCATCGGCGCGATTACGTCGAAAGCGGGCATCCTCAATGCGCTGGTCCGGCTGCACCTGCTGGGCGTGAATGCAATGTTCCGCTTTGGTTCCAGTCCTGACCTGAAAGATTCGATGCACATGATTGCTGACTTGGATCAGGGCGGTCTGGGGCTTCCCGACCGCGATTATTACCTGAAGGACGATCCGAAGTCGGTCGAGTTACGCAATCAATACTTGGCACACGTACAGAAAATGCTGGAACTGTCGGGCGAGCCGGCGGCGAAAGCATCCACTGACGCCCAGGCTGTGTTACGTTTTGAGACCAGCTTAGCCAAAGGGTCACTGGATCGAGTTTCGCGGCGCGATCCTAACCAGATGTATCACAAGCTAACGGTGCATCAGCTTTACTCTCTGGATCCCGCGATCGACTGGCCGAAGTATTTCGAGGGCATGGGTACGCCGCCCATTACGGACCTGAATGTCTCAGTGCCGAATTTCTTCCGCGCAGTCGAGTCCACGATCGTGCAGTCCAACCTCGACGACATCAAGACCTACCTGCGCTGGCAACTGCTGCACGCGGAAGCCTCGCTGCTGCCCAAGGCTTTCGTGGACGAAGACTTTCATTTCTATCGCGAGATCCTGACGGGCGCAAAAGAGATTCAACCGCGTTGGAAGCGTTGCGTCGCCGCGACTGACAATGACTTGGGCTTCGCGCTCGGCCAGAAATACGTGGACCAGACGTTTCCTCCAGACGCGAAGGCCCGGACCTTACATATGGTGCAAGTAATCGAGCAGGCGCTGGGTCAGGACATTCAATCACTCTCCTGGATGACGCCCGCCACCAAGAAAGAGGCGCTGGTGAAGCTGCACGCCGTCGCCAACAAGATCGGTTATCCCGACAAATGGCTCGACTATTCCAGTGTCAAGATTGTGCGGGGCGACGCCGTAGGCAACGACGAGCGCGCCACGGAATTTGAAACTCATCGCGACTTGAACAAAATCGGCAAACAGGTGGATCGCACCGAATGGGGCATGACGCCTCCCACGGTGAACGCCTATTACAACTCCAGCGAGAACAACATCAACTTTCCAGCCGGAATTCTGCAGCCGCCGTTTTTCGACAACAAAATGGACGCCGCGGTGAACCATGGCGCAATCGGATCGGTCGTCGGGCATGAGCTGACGCACGGCTTCGACGACAAGGGCCGCCTGTTCGACCCCGACGGAAATCTCAAGGATTGGTGGACTGCCGAAGATGCCAAGGGGTTCGAGAAGCGCGCTCAGTGCTTCATCGACGAGTACTCGTCCTTCACGCCCGTCGACGGCGTTCATTTGAATGGCAAGCTCACGCTGGGCGAGAACACGGCCGACAACGGCGGCGCGCGCCTGTCGTTCATGGCGCTGATGGACTCACTGAAAGACAAGCCGCAGCCCAAGATCGATGGATATACGCCAGAGCAGCGCTTTTTTCTCGGCTGGGGCCAGATCTATTGCCAGAACACAAGACCGGAAATGTCCCGGATGCTGGTGCAGGTGGATCCTCACTCGCCGGGCCGCTATCGCGTGAACGGCGTACTTCAGAACATGCCCGAATTCCGGCAAGCTTTTGCCTGCCGCGTGGGCCAGCCAATGGTCCGCGAACCGGCCTGCCGGGTGTGGTAAACCGTTCCGAAAAGTTGTAACCTTTTGCACTTGCCCCGGTAATCAAGGTTGTGTACGAAGCAACGGACAGCAGCCTGATGCAGGCCGTCCGGGATGGCGACCTCGGTGGGCTCGCGATCCTGTTCGAGCGGCATCATCGCCCGCTGTTCAATTACTTCGTGCATGTGAACGGAAATCGCGACCTCAGCGAAGATCTGGTGCAGGACGTATTCTTCCGGATGTTGAAATACCGGAAGAGCTACCAGACGGATCGATCCTTCACCGCCTGGATGTACCAGATCGCCCGTAACGCGCATGTGGACTCCATCGGGAAGCGCAAGTTCGAGGTCGCCTTGGGCGAGCGGGAATTTGCGAGCGGTAACAAGATGGACGAGAACCTGAAGCGCAAACAAGAGATCACGTTGCTCAAGCGAGCCTTATCGCTTCTGCCGCTCGAAAAAAGAGAACTGCTGGTGCTGAGCCGTTACCAGAATCTGAAGTACGAAGAGATCGCGACCATTTTGGGCTGCGATGTGGGAGCCGTGAAGGTGCGTGTCTATCGCGCCGTGCGGGCGCTGGGGCAAATCTATTTCGAACTTGCCGGAGAGAAAGCATCATGAATTGCGAAGAAGCCAGAACACAATTCGTCGATTATTGGCGGGGCACGCTGGAAGATCCGGTGGGCGAATTTCGCGCACACCTGGAATCCTGCGAGCGATGCCAAGCCGAGGCCCACGAGCTGCGCGACCTGTGGGGCACGCTGGGCGCGCTTCCCGAAGAGGATCCCAGTCTGAACATGCGGACGCGCTTCTACGACTCGCTACGTGCCTGGCGCCAGCGCGAAGGAGAACGCCGCAAAACCCTGTGGTGGGTGCGGCATCCGGCCTTCCAAGCCGCTAGCGCCGCGGCGATTCTGGTGATCGGCATCGCCACCGGCTACTTCGCTCGGGGACGCGATACGTCCGAGGTTTCGCAATTGCGCGGGGAGGTTTATAACATGCGTCAACTGGTCGCTCTTTCCTTATTGCAGCAGCAAAATGCCAGCGACCGCTTGCGAGGCGTGAACTACGCTTATCGCGTGGAGCAATCGGATCCGCAAGTGTTATCGGCCCTTTTGACCACGCTCGATCACGATTCCAATGTCAATGTCCGGCTGGCCGCCGTGGATGCGGTACGCAACTTCACCGACAGCCCCATCGGCAGGAAAGGACTGGTGCAGGCTCTCGCCAAGCAGGATTCGCCGCTGGTGCAGATCGCGATTCTGGATCAGATCGTCGAGCTGCACGAAAAATCAGCCGCGTCGGCGATTCAGTTTCTGTTGTCTGGCCAGGATGTGAATCCGGATGTGAGGCAGCGCGCTCAATGGGCGCTGAAACAACTGCAATGAGAGTTTCTGGTTTCTCGTTTCTAGTTTCCGGTTGCCTGCTGATGGGCGCGTTCTCGGCCATTTACGCGTTCGATCAGGAAGAGAAAGAAACCATCCGGCAGAATTTTCCCTCTGCCACGCGCCTGGAAGTCGACAATGTCAACGGCTTCATTCACGTGGCCGGCTACAACGGAACCGAGATACAGATGGTCGCCGAGAGAACCATC
>DATHOT010000112.1:0-3784 GCA_035484655.1 Bryobacteraceae bacterium
GCCAGTCCGGGAGGCGGCCAGCGCGGCGGCCGAAGCGCCTAGAAACGTGCGACGAGAGGTGCCTGGATTCATGTAATGATTTTATCCCTTTCGCGTATACTAAAGGTTTGCAATACTGTCATGGCGCCGGGGGCTCAGGTAACCCTCGCAACGCAACTAAGTTTTTTTACACGGGTTTCTTCATCACATGGTAATTCGCCGTTGGGTCATAGGTGTGTGCATCGGGAGTGTCTTCGCGGCGAGCGCGCTTTCGCAGCAGTACACCATCAACACGATTGCAGGTTCCGCCGGGAACGCCGGCTTCGCGGGCGACAGCGGCAGTGCCGTTGGATCCCAGTTGAATTATCCCACTGGTATCGCAGTAGATAAATCCGGCAATCTCTACATCGCGGACGGTTTGAACAATCGCGTTCGCAAGATATCGGGCGGAGTCATCAGTACGGTTGCCGGTAACGGCACAGCCGGATATACGGGCGACAAGGGACCAGCCACCAGTGCCGAGCTGAATAATCCGACTGGTGTAGCGCTCGATTCCTCCGGCAATTTATATATCGCGGACTCGGCCAATAACGTAGTCCGCATGGTTACTTCCAGTGGAACCATCACAACGTTCGCGGGGAACAATACCCTGGGATATTCCGGGGACATGGCCCTGGCTACCGGCGCGCAGTTGAGCAATCCGGTCGGAGTGATCGCAGATTCGGCTGGGAACGTCTACATCGCTGACGCCGGCAATAATGTGATTCGTCAGGTCTTCATGGGGAACATCGTCACGTATGCGGAGGGCTTCACGCAGCCCGACGCGGTCGCGGTCGACTCCGCAGGCAATATCTTTGTCGCCGATACGCAGGGCAGGCGCATCGTGAAGTATTCAAGTTCCGGCGTCTACACGACCATCGCGGGCAGCGGCAACGGCGGATTCAGCGGTGATAATGGCCCCGGCCCAAACGCGACTGTATACGATCCCATGGGTCTGGCCGTCGATGTGAGCGGCAATGTGTACATCGCCGACACCTTCAATAGCCGCATCCGGAAGGTGACGCCGTCTGGAATCATCACCACCGTTGCGGGTAACGGCACCCTTTATTTTTCTGGCGACGGCGGCCCTGCCACCCAAGCCGCCCTGCATTTCCCGCATGGCGTGGCTGTAGATTCATCCGGCAACGTCTATATCACCGATACCGTCAATTCGGTCGTTCGAGAGCTTCAGGGCACTCTTCCCACAGTCTCCACCAGTGGCGTCGTCAATGCGGCCAGCTTCGCGCCCCGGATTTCGCCCGGCGCATTGGCGACGGTTTTCGGAAGCAACTTCGCTCTTACGAACGCCGGCGCCCAGGCCCCGCTTCCGACGAGTGTTGAATCAGTCTCGGTGAGCGTCAATGGGCAACTCGCGCCGGTTCTTTATGTGACGCCAAATCAGGTAAACTTTCAGGTGCCTTGGGAGACTGCATTAGGGCCTGCAACAGTAACGGTTGCCGTCAATGGAGGCGCGAGCAACGCCGTAACGGTCAATGTTCTAGGCGCCGCGCCTGGCCTCTTCTCCATGAGTTCCGGCCAAGCGATCGTTCAGAATTCGGACTACACGCTCAACTCTCCGAGTAATCCCGCTAAGGTAGGGAGCACCATTATCGCTTACCTGAGTGGTTCCGGCGCCGTTAGCCCGGCGGTTGTGGATGGAGCGATTGCGCCCCTCGGTACGGTTGTCTATGCCAACGCAACGTCCAGTGCCACCATCGGCTCCTCGACCGCCCAGGTGGCCTTCGCCGGCTTGGCTCCCGGTTTCGTGGGATTGGTCCAGGTAAACATCGTCGTGCCATCTGGCTTGCAGACTGGTAGCTATCCTCTTTCGGTTACCATCGGCAGCGAGACCAGCAATTCGGGGACGATCAGCATCACCCAGTGAAGTAAAGTGGAGAGGTGGCAAATATCGGCTGTCCGGTAAGACCAGTTCTCGCACTGAGTTTTCTGGTGCTGGCTCCGGTTCTCGCCGCCCAGGCCCAGCCGGCGCCGCCACGCAGGCCGCGAGGCATCTACGCTGTCGTCAACATAGAGGAAAATATCAACCAGCTGAAGAAAGCTAATCCTTCGATCACGCCCGCTGCGTTGAACACCTATTTCAACAATCTTTACCAGGATCTCCTGAACAACCCGGCGATATCCGGGCTGACGCTCCAAGTGCACTGGGATACTCTAAACCCCAATCCTCCCGGCGCTGCCAATGCCTACGACTGGAGTTACGTGGACGATGCGTTCAATCAGGCTTCCGCGTGGGACGTCCAAAATCCGGCTCAGACTCCCAAGACCGTCCAGCTCATCGCGAGTGCGGGGTTTCAGTCGCCCCAATGGATGTTGAGTCAGCTTCCGTCCTGCGACCCGCTGTTTCAATTCCCCACTCCTGCTCCTTTGACCACTTGCAGTAAGGTCACCTTCGAAGCTTTCGTGGAAGCTGGCGACAGCACGGAGCTTCCCTTGCCGTGGGATGCCACTTACAAGAGCTCTTGGCGAACCTTCCTGACGGCGCTCGCCGCGCGCTATGGATCAAACCCGGCCTTCGTGTCTATCGCAGTCGCCGGACCCACTGCCGCGTCCGCCGAGATGCTTCTGCCGAGTGGCACGGCTCTGTCCCAATCACAGTTCGGAGGCCTTTCGCCCAACCAAGTCTGGCTTCAACTGCTGGCGTTCCACTACGCCGGCATGGCGGCGTATCAGAGGACGGATCAGGCCTTCATCGATGAATGGAACGCGGCGATCGATATGTACGGTCAGGTCTTCAGCGGCATAACGCTGGTCGCCACCACTGGCGACGGCCTTCCCAATTTCGCAGGCGGCGCGTTCACGATCCCCAGTGCCTTCGCTAACGACTGCACCAGCGCTCCGAACATGGATTGTGCAGCCGAGACGACGATTCTATCCCACTTTGTGGATCCCACCGTCGGCGGCGCTAACGCAAAATCCACCCAGGAAAGCGGGATGGAAGCCTCGCGCGTTAACCTCAACCTGGATGTCGCCAGCGTGAAACTACTGTCGCAAAGGACCGCGCCGTTGACCACGCCTTCGGCTCAGATCCTGGGCGGATCGCAGTTCAACACATCCTTTGCGAATTTTGCCCTGCAGGAAGGATGCACCAGCACGTTTCCGCCGGACGCTAAGGACACGCCTGCCGGCTGCAGCATTCCGCCCGGCTGCTCCGTTCAAGGATGCATTCCGGTGACCTGCATCCCGCAGGCTTGTCTGGCACCAGGCGTCACTCAAGCAGAACTGGCAAACTTCACGACGCTCAATCAGGTCCTAAATTCCGCCCCGCAGGATCTTCTCTCGCCGGAGCAAGCGGCTTACAACGTACTCAATGACTACTTCAATGGAACGGCGGCCGCCTCATCGTTCGGCGGAACCCAAGGCACCGCGCCGCTAAATTACCTTCAAATTTACGCCACAGACATCCAATATGCAGAGAATCATGTCAATACGCGGGCACAGGTCGTCGAGGGAGGCGGGGTCACCGACGCCGCGTCGGCCCAGGATCTGCTGAATCTGGCGAGCCAGAAGCTCTTGGCGATCAGCGAGCCGCTTCCGGCCATTACTTCGGGTGGAATCGCTCCCGGAATAGTTCAGCCCGGCGAATGGGTGTCGATTTACGGAACCAACCTGGCCGGCGCGACGGCAACCTGGACTGGAAACTTTCCAATCTCCCTGGCCGGCACCACTGTGACGGTTGATGGCAAACCAGCTTATCTCTCGTTTGTCAGCCCTCTACAGATTAATTTGCAAGTTCCCAATGACACGG
>DATHOT010000113.1:0-9850 GCA_035484655.1 Bryobacteraceae bacterium
TCGATCCGGCGGCGCAGATTTGCTCACTGGCCCCGCGACACCAGGCCTGGGTCCACGTCGACGGCGCGTTCGGCTTGTGGGCCGCGACGGCTCCGCGGCGCGCGCACTTGATGGCAGGTTTTGCGGATGCCGACTCCTGGGCGACCGACTGCCACAAATGGCTCAACGTCCCCTACGATTCCGGCCTGGCTTTCGTTCGCGAGCCGCAGCATCTTCGCTCGGCCATGACCGTCAGCGCCGCTTACCTGCAAGCGTCCGACAGCCGGGAGCCTTATCACTACACGCCCGAGGCTTCGCGCCGCGCCCGTGCGATCGAGGTCTGGGCGGCTTTGCGCTCGCTGGGACGGCGCGGCCTAGCCGACATGATCGAGCGAAATTGCCGATTGGCCTCCCGCTTCGCCGACCGGCTCCGAACCGCCGGGCATGCGATTTTGAACGACGTGGTTCTCAATCAGGTGCTGGTTTCGTTCGGCGATGCCGCCGCCACCAAACGCGTCATCTCGGAATTACAGAATGAAGGCACGTGCTGGTGCGGTGCGACGGAATGGCACGGTCAGACGGCCATGCGCATCAGCGTATCGGGCTGGGCGACAACAGATGAAGACATCGATCAAAGCGCAGCGGCGGTCTTGCGGGTCGCTTCGGCTACGCAAGCCGGCGCCAGATGAACCATCCGGCGAGTAGGAGTACAGATCCGGATACAATCGCGGAATTGGCGACTTTCCGCAACTCCTCATCCAATGCGATTCCAACCAACTTGTCCTTCGTGTTCCACCAACTTCCGACGATAATCAGGTCTCCAGGCGGCAAAGGTTGGGTTCCATTCTTGGCCACGCTAACAGTCAGTTTGGTTCCTGGAGCAGCCTCGAATTTAAGCGTGCTCGTTGGGCAGTCGGCTGAATAAGCATACGACGGTCCAGCCGGCTGGCGCGGAATTTGACCGGCAATGTCTGCCACCGTGATTGTCACTGGCAACTTCGCTAGACAATAACAAAATGATTTAACAGGCGATAGCGCCGCGATAAGAAAATCCGGTTCGCCCCACTTTCGCCTGATACGGACCCATTGCGGCGTGTCCGGAATTATCAGCGATATCGCGAGTGGATCTGCTGCGGCGATCCGATCCAACTGTACATCGGCTAAATTAGCGAGAGCCGCGGATGCATCTGCTTGACTCAGGTCTTGCAGTCGCTTGGACGTTAAAAAGCCTCCGGCCGCCAAAGTGAGCAGTCCCAGCAGACCAACTATCAAAGCCGTGATCCGATTTACCTTTGGCGGTAGCAAACGATCTAGCTTATCAGGCTGTACTCGGCGCCAGATGAGCCAGTCTACGCCTCAGCGTTTCATACGCCCGGAATAACAGTGACTTCAGCGCGGGGATCGAGCAGCCCAGCACTCGGGCGATCTGCGCGTAATCCATGCCTTCATATTTGTGCATCAGGACGGCCGCGAGCTGCTTGGGCGGCAACGTTTCAATCGCGGCCCGGATTTCCCGCGCGCGCTGCCCGCGCATGATAAGCTCGTCGGCGCGCGCCTCGCCATCGGAAAGCTGCAGCTTCCGGGAGCCTTGAACTTCGCGGTCGAGCCGGACGAATCCGGCTTCGCGCCGCGTATCCCGCCGCCAGTTCAGCGCGATGTTCATGGTGATGCGGAACAACCAGGTCGTGAACTTCGCGTCCGGCCGGTACTTGCCACGGGAGCGGTAAACGCGCAGGAAGACGTCTTGCGCCAGCTCCTCGGCAACAGCATGGTTGCGCACCAGGCGATGGAGGTGATTCACCACCGACCCGCGATGCCGCTCCAGCAGCAGGCTGAAGCTCGGCGCGTCGCCCTCGGAAACCCTGAGCATCAACGCGGTATCTGGATCGAGCGCGAACTCCGCCGCCATGAACAATTCAACGCTCGCGGGGTCAACCGCGTTACGTCCTGGCTTGTAAAGTAAAGTAAAGAGGCGGCTACTGCCCGGCTAGCCGCGCTGTTCCTGGTGTTCGGGAAAGACCGCGTAGCCATCTGGCGGCGGGTAGAGATCGTTCAGCGCGCTGAGCCGTTTCCGTAGATAGCGGCTGGGCAACTGGCGCGGACCGGTCTCGACGTCGATGTCGCAGCAAATCCCGTGCAGGTAGAGAGTCAGCGTATCGATGAACGATTGCCGGGCGTAATCCCGGAAAACCTTGGTCTCCTTGCGGGCGTTGGTCTCCCGGCGCAAGAGGGCCTGCTTCACGTGCCAGCTCTCCTCGTCCACCTCGCCGTGCACACGCGCGTTCAGCTCTTCACGCAGCAGGCCGCAATATCGGGCTTGAGCTTCATCGGACCAAAGGTCGCCGGCCAAAGTCGCCAGAACGTGAAAGAAGCGGTAGTGGTACTCGGAAACTTCCTGATCTTTGAGAGCGAAGACCAGCACTTCCTCGCCATCGAAACGCACCTGCGTCGCCCACGATAAGCGGTTCTCCGGCGGCTTCTCGGTACAGACGAACTCGTCACGATGAATCGCACCCTTTTCCTTGCCGTCCACACGCTCCAGATACGGCACCAGCATAATCGACACCTTCGGCAAGAGTGCGGAAATGGCGGGAGGTAGGGCCGCGATCGGCTCCTCCAGGTATTCTTTGAGATCCTCCTCGCTCAACGGGACTGTTGCGCAGAAATATGAAAACGTGTTGCTGAGCGGAATCATCTCGCTACGGAAACGTTCCGCGAACTGGCCAACACTCACTTTAGAAAGATCTGGTTGGGCGGCCATTCTGGTGGGTTATTCGATTTCATTTTAACATCGATCATGCCCGGACAACCCGGAACCTTGGAGTTAGACTAAATTATAGTGGGTGCAAGAGTACTAATTTCGGCCGGGGAGGCATCGGGCGACATGTACGCAGCCGGCCTGGTGGAAGCGCTACGCCGCCGTAATCCGGACCTCGAGTTCTTCGGCTGCGCGGGGCCTCGCATGCAGCGCGCGGGTGTCCGCGCCGTGGTCGACGCCGCCAGTATCTCCGTAGTGGGCCTAATCGAGGTTGTGACTCATATTCCACGCATCTGGCGCGAGTATCGCAAGTTGCTTCGAGCCGCCACCGAGGAGCGTCCGGACATCGCCATTCTGACCGACAGCCCGGATTTTCACCTACGCTTAGCCCGGCGCTTGAAAAAACTGCAAATCCCTGTGATTTGGCTAATCGCACCCCAGGTATGGGCTTGGCGAAAAGGGCGGCTGCCGATGATGCGGCGTACCATCGACCAATTGCTCTGCATTTTCCCATTTGAGCCGGAGTTCTTTGTTTCCAACGGGATGGATGCCATCTACCTGGGTCATCCTTTGACCCGGATGGTGAAGGCGTCGGCCAGCCGCTCGGAGTTAAGAAGGCGCTACGGCATTCCGGATGGCGTTCCTTTGGTCGCGTTACTTCCCGGCAGCCGAAAAGGAGAGGTGGCACGCCATTTGCCGATCCTGCTGGAGACGGTCGACCGCATCACGAGGGTTGATCTCGAACCCGCTCCTAAGTTCATTTTGGCAGTACCCCCTGGGTTAAATTTGACGGAACGCATTTCCGGATCGTCCATCCAACTACAAGAAGGGCAAACCTGGGACGTCCTCGCCTGCTCGGACTTGGCGCTCGCCGCCAGTGGTACGGTGACGATCGAGGCCAGCCTTTTGGGAACCCCCATGGTCACCTTCTATCGAGTCAACAATCTAAGCTGGTATATGGGAAAACACCTCGTCAAAGTGCCTTTTTTTTCCATGGTGAACCTGGTGGCGGGGCGTCGAGTGGTGCCGGAATTGATCCAGCACGACGTGACTGCGGCTGGACTGGCGGAAGAAGCGCTGCGATTGTTAGCAGATGAAGCCGCGCGGCAGGAAATGCGCCGGGAATTAGCTTTGGTTGTGCAGAAGCTTTCAGGATCCGACGATCCCATGGAAGTGGCCGCGTCGGTGGTGGAGAAGCATTTGAAAGAGGAAATGGTTCATGCGTAAGATACTTCTGGCGATCCTGGCAACGGCCTCGCTGCTGGCGGCGCAGGAAAAGGGTGGCAAGCGCGCGCGGATCGACGTGGAAAACTACGTCATCGACGCCGACATCAATCCCCATACGCAAGCGCTCACGGCTAACGTCAAGGTCCGCTTCATTCCACTGGATAACGATATCTCGTCGGTCTCCTTTGAGTTGAACAATGCGCTCAATGTTTCGCGCGTGGTCGACGACTCGGGCCGGCAGATCACGGCTTCCCGCTCCACCCAGGATTTCACGGTCCAACTGACCTTTCCCACTCCCTTGGCCAAGGGAAAACCGACCACGGTCACATTCAGTTACGATGGCCGGCTTACAGGCCAGGAAGAATCGCCAATCTACGGCATCAAGTTCGCTGACATCCAGAACGATTTCGCGTACCTGATGTATCCGGCGCGCTGGTTTCCGATCAACGACTATACGATCGATCGGTATACAGCCGATCTGCACATCACCGTCCCGTCCGGTTTCAAAGTCGTTTCCAGTGGGCTGGAAAATTCGATCCCGGCTGCTGCCGGCAAATCCGCCTACGGCTTCCAGTACACCAAACCTTCTTTTCCAGGGAGCATTGCGATCGTTCAAGGCGACCCGGTGCGCGTCTCCTCGCAAGGCGTAACGACTTCGATTTATTTCCGGCAGAGGCAATCGATGGCGAATGCCTATGGGGAAGAAGCCGGGAAGGTGATGACATTTCTCAGCGGTCTGTACGGCCTGGCGCCGCAGGCCAACATGACTTTGGTTGAGACCGAGGATGGGACGCCGAACGGCTTCTCCGCGCCGGGAGTTATCTTCCTTTCTCCACGTGGGATCGGCAGCCAGGTGGCATCTCGCTTGTTGGTGAACCAGATGTCGCGGCAGTGGTGGGAGACATTGGTGTCGCCCATCAATCGCGATCATATGTGGATCGAGAATGGCAATGCGCGCTACGCGGAACTGCTCTGGGAGGAACACGCCAATGGTCCTGGAGCGTTCGAGCAATCGATCCATGACACCTATGTGGAAGCCATGACCGTCGACAATCCGCCGCTCATCCAAGCTGGCCGCTTCGAGGATTATTCGCCCGAATACTGGGCATCCACCGCCGGCAAGGGCGCGGCAATTCTGAATATGCTGCGCAGTGTGATGGGCAACGACGGATTCACGAAGCTGATGAATAAGTTTCCAGAACAGCATGCCTGGCAATCGGTGAGCACGGCCGATTTCCGCAAGGTGGCCGAGGAGATCTACGGCCAAAGCCTGCAGTACTTCTTCCTGCAGTGGCTTGAGTCGAGCGGCGCACCGGAGTTCAAGCTCGAATACACAGTGTTCCGCACGCAAAAGGGTTTCCGCGTGATGGGCAAGATCTCGCAGGATCTGGATACATTCCACATGCCGGTTGATCTCAAGATCGAAACCGAAGGCAATCCCGAGACCAAGCGCATCGATGTGGTGGGCACCTCGTCGGAATTCACGGTGGATACGTTCGGCAAGCCGAAACAGGTGACGATCGATCCAAACGGAGCTGTGCTGCGCTGGAATCCGCAGATGCGCGTAGCAGTCGCCATAAAACGCGGCGAGCAGTTTGCCGAGATCGGCGAATTTGGCGATGCGCTGAAAGAATACCAGAAGGCGCTGGAAGTGAGTCATGGCAGCTCGCTGGCGCATTATCGCGTGGGGGAGATCTTTTTCCTCCAGAACAACTACCAATCGGCCGCCAACGAATTCCGCGAAGTGGCGAGCGGCGATCTGGATCCTAAATGGACAGAAGTGTGGGCGCACATCAAGCTCGGCAATATCTTCGATATCTCCGGCCAGCGCGACCGCGCCGTGAACGAATATAACCTTGCAATCCGTACGCGCGACAACACGCAAGGCGCCCAGGAAGAAGCCGCCAAGTATTTGAAGGCGCCCTACGAGCGGAAACGCAGCAACGTGTAAATCTGGCGCAAGTTTCAGCCAGAGGACGCTAATTTTGGCGTAATCAGCCACTTTAATGCGCCATGCGGCTCGGCCCCGAAACGATCCACTTCCACGCACGCCAACGCGCCTTTCTTAAAATCCACCCGAAGGTCCGGACAACCGAGCAAATACGCGGTGAGGCTGCTGAACAGCGGCTCGTGACCGGCCAGCAGGATCGCCCCTTCATCTTTGTGGATGCGAATCTCCTCCCAGGCCATGCCGGGATGCGCGCCAGGCTCGAGCGCCTTAGTGCGCAGCAGGTCGCCCTTGTAGTCCAGCACCTCGGCTGCCAATTGAGCGGTCTGGACGGCGCGCTTCAACGGACTGGTCAGGATCAGCGCCGGCGCCACGCCGGCCTCACGGGCGACGCGCAAGACATTGCGCAGCTTTTTCTTGCCTTCCGAAGTAAGCGCGCGTTCGGAGTCGGACTGGCCTGCCTCGGCGTCTTCCGCGATTCCGTGCCGGAGAATGTAAATCTGCATTCCTGCTAGCCTACAGGTTTGAAACCCTATTTCGACCGGGCCGCATTCTACCTGACCTGCGGCTCTCTCGTTTCTATTTTATTCTCGATTGCGGTCTCGCAGATCCTGCTCGGCTTGGCGCTGGCCGCCTTGCTGCTGTCTTCCGAGCGAATGCGGCTTCCGCCTATCAAATTGCCGCTGGCGCTCTTCATGGCCGGCACGATTCTCTCCTTACTATTCTCCGGCCACATGAGCGAGGGCACGCCGCAGATCCGTAAGTTTCTCGTCTTTGCAATTCTGCTGCTGGTCTACAGCACGTTTCGGACCGTGGCTGAGGTCCGCGGAATTGTGCTCGCGTGGGCCGGCGTCGCGACCCTCTCGGCCGTGCGCAGCCTGTTCCAGTTCTGGCAGAAGTATCAGGACGCGCAAGCAGCGCACCAGCACTTCTACGACTTCTACGTCGGCGAACGGATCACCGGCTTCATGAGCCACTGGATGACGTTCGGCGGCGAAGAGATGATCGTGCTGCTGTTACTGGCATCGTATCTGTTCTTCTCCGGTGAGCAGCGCTGGAAGGCGGCGGGCTGGTTTTGCGCGGCTATACTCTCCATTTCCATGGTGCTCGGATTCACGCGCAGCATTTTCCTCCTCGGATTTCCGGTTGGTTTGCTGTACCTGCTTTGGTTCTGGCACAGATGGCTGGTAGCGGCCGCGCCGGTTGTCGCGGTGATCTTATTTCTGGCGGCGCCGGCTGCGCTCAAAGAACGCGTGACCTCGATCATCCAGCCTCACGGCCAAATGGATTCCAACGAACATCGCGACATTACGCGGAGAACCGGAGTAGCCATCATTCGCGCGCATCCATTTCTCGGCTTAGGACCGGAGCAGGTGAAATACCAATTCGAGCGCTGGGTTCCACCGGATATCCCCAAGCCGCTGCCCGAAGGTTGGTACGGGCATTTGCACAACATCTATCTTCAGTACGCGGCCGAGCGCGGCATTCCAACCATGCTGTTCATGATGTGGATGATCGCGAAGATCCTCTGGGATTTCTTAACCACGCTGCTGAAGACGCCGCCCAGCGCTGAGGCGCGCTTCGTGCTGCATGGCGCGATCGCCGTGATCCTGGCGATCCTGGCTGAAGGATTTCTGGAGTACAACCTCGGTGACAGCGAAGTGCTGACGCTGTTTCTAGCGGTGGTTGGATTCGGATATATCGCACTGCCGAAGGCGTTCACACGAGTGTGAACGCGGCACGCTAAAGCGTGCGCTACGGTTTGTAGGCGATGCAGTCGATCTCGACTTTCATCTTGCGCTCATGGAACTGCGCTTCCACTGTGGTGCGCGTGGGACGATGGTCGCCGAAAAACTCCGCGTAAACTTCGTTCATGGCATCGAACTCCTGGGCATTCGATAGGAACACCGAGCACTTGACGACATCTTTCGGAGTGGCGCCGGCCAGCTCGAGAACTCGGCGGATATTCTCGAGCGTGATGCGCACCTCATGACGAATGTCGCCGAGGGAATACTGCTGCGTGGCCGGATCGGTAGGGCCCTGACCGGAGACAAAGATAAAATCGCCCGCGCGCACGAACGGCGAATAGGGGCCTTTCGGTTTCGGGATCATTGCATGGGGCCGTGGTGGTGTTCAGTTTTCTTTTTGCGGCTGCGGCGCGGCCGGTCGGCGCTATTGCCCGAGCTCGAGCCGCCGACTTTGCGCGATCGCCGGATGGGCTTCGGCTTAACAGGCGGAGGATTGGGCTCCAGCAACGACGGCTGGCCTTCCACAATGGGCTGCTTTTCCTCCTCTTCCTCTTCTTCGGCGTGATGCTCGGGGGGCGCTTCGGGGACGGCCGGTGGATAGAACTCGGCGCCGAGATAGACCATCAGGCCTTTCTCTTCGTCCGGTACGACGCGCACAACCAGCTTGTCCTGCGCGTAATTCAGGAACTCGGAGAATTCCTGGAATCCGTAGGTCGCCAAGTCGGAGGTGGGAACCTCGGCCTGGAACCAGGCAGCCAGGTCGTCGGCAGGGGCGCCGTTCTCCATCTCCAGGCGATGCGTTTCCAAAACGTCACGCAGCGGCGGAAGAGCCTCTTCCGGTTTGGGAGTGGGCCGCTCGGGCTGAGTGGAGGTTTTGCGCTCGATGATATAGCGCCCGCCTTGGCCACTCACATTGACGTAGTCGGCTTTCTTCAGCTTCTCGACGAAATCGGAGAAGCTGCTGGCGCCGTACGCTTTTTCCGTGAAGGCCGAATCGAGCTGCAGCATGGTGGATTTCAGCAAGCCGAGCTGGGGCTGCACGGCGCGGCGCTCGAGCACCTGGAGGGCGCGTTCTACAAGGGGCATGGCCTGGCCAAGATCGAGCGGCGCGGGCCGCATGCGGTGACCGCCTTGCTGGCGATCGCGAGGCGGTTGGCCTCCTTGGCCTATCTGTTGAGGTGGGCGGGACTGGCGATCGCGGGGCTCGTGACGGTCGGAATCGGTAGACAGCAACGATTCGTAGCTTACGAACTCGTGACAGTTTTGCTGGAGGATAGTACTGGTGAAGGCCTTGCCGCCCACAACGAAAACGGTCTTGCCGTATTCCTTGAGCTTATTGACCAGCGGGATGAAGTCGCTGTCGCCGCTCACGATGGCAAAGGCGTTCACATGCGGATGGGTGAAGGCCATTTCGAGCGCGTCGAGCGCGAGGTTGATATCGCCGCCGTTCTTATCGCCGCGAGGCGAAGGCAGGCGTTGGACCATCTGGACGGCGTTTTCGGCCATCGACCGGGCGGCGCCTTCCTGGCGTCCCCAGTTGGCGTATGCGAATTTGGCGACCAAGTCGCCGCGCTCCTTGAGCGCATCAAGCGGGAGCGATACGTCGAACTCGCGCCTTAAAGTAGATTTCACGCCGATCTCGATATTGTCGTAATCGACGAATACGGCGATGTTCAGTTTTTCTTGCATTGGATCTTTCTTAGCTAACAATTTTACAGGCCATAGCCTGGTGCCACAGAATGTCTGGGCGACGGCTTCAGGCGGTCTGCTTAACCGAAGACCGGATGAAGTCTACAATCTCTTCGAGCGAGGCTCCGGGCTGGAACACAGCCGCGACACCCAGCTTCTTGAGCTCGGCGGCGTCCTCGTCTGGAATTATACCTCCGACCATGACCAGAACGTCGTCCATGCCCTTTTCGCGCAACAACTCCATAACGCGAGGCACGATCGCGTTATGGGCGCCGGAGAGGATAGACAATCCGATGACCTGGACGTCCTCCTGCAGCGCGGCGTTTACGATCATTTCCGGAGTTTGGCGAAGGCCGGTATAAATGACCTCCATACCGGCATCGCGGAGAGCGCGAGCGATTACCTTTGCTCCCCGGTCGTGGCCGTCCAAACCAGGTTTGGCGACCAGCACCCGGATACGATCCATATGCTTCATTCTAGCTGTCAGGAATCAGGAGACAG
>DATHOT010000114.1:0-55162 GCA_035484655.1 Bryobacteraceae bacterium
ATTTTCCTGGACCAGCGGGAGAATTACGTCGCGGCAGCGCGCTATGGGACCGGTCGCGGGCTGGATTGTTTCACGTCCACAGGGGGGTTCGCGCTGCATCTGGCTGCGAAGTGCGAATCGGTGGAGGCGGTCGACAGCTCCGAAACAAGCTTAAAGACGGCCGAGCGCAACCGCGCCGCCAACGGGATCAGCAATGTCGAATTGCGTGAAGCGGACGTGTTTGATTTGCTGGCAGGCTATGCTTCCGCGCACCGGCGCTTCGATACGGTGGTTTTGGATCCTCCAGCTTTCGCGAAATCGAAAGGGAGCCTGGACGCGGCGCTGCGCGGATACAAGGAGATCAATAGGCGTGCGCTGCAACTGCTCAGCAGCGGAGGAGTGCTGGTGACGTGCTCTTGCTCGCAGCATGTCAGTGAGGCGATGCTGCTCGGGATTGTGGCCGAGGCTTCGCTCGATACGCACCGAAAGTTACGGATCTTAGAGCGCCGGACGCAGAGCCAGGATCATCCAATTCTGTTGACGGTGCCAGAGACGCTTTATCTAAAGTGCTTAATCCTGGAAGTACTGTAGACCGGCTTAGTCACCAGTAGACGAACGACTCTTCTTCGCACACCAGCACGATCGGCGGACCGCCCGTGGAAATCTTAGCGGCGTGAGCCAGCACTTCTTTGCCGCCATCAGACTCAGCGCACTTATTGAGATCGTCCATGGTGGAGAAATGCACTTCCGCAATGCGGTAAGCCATTACCTTGCCTTGCGGAGAACTGACTATTTTGGTGGCGACGAATCGTGTCATTCCCTTGAGCTTCGATTCGACAAGGGGAAGGTGCTCGTCTTTGTAGGTCTTCTCAAATGCGTCTTCGTCCTGAGGCCGGGGATAAATGACTACGATCTTCACGCCGTGAGTTCCCATGTGAACTGAGTCCCCAACATCTTAACATCCTGAGTTCTGGGGCGTATGCGACGGATCGCGTTTGCGAGCGAGTTCGTGAAAAACTTCGTCAAAGGCGGGGATGCTCTTGCGCAGCGTATCGAAATCGCCTTTAGGAATCAGCAGCACTTGCATAGCGGTGCTGGCCTGGATGGTGGCATTGCGTGTCTTGTCGGAAAGGAGCGCCATCTCGCCGAAGTAATCGCCGGCGCGCAGCGTTGCGACGGTTCGTGCAACGCCATTTTCCTGCTTGATCACCTGGCACTCGCCTTGCTCGATCACGTACACGCTGTCGCCCAGATCGCCCTGGTGAAAAATAATATCGCCGGCTTCGAAATGCTGATTCTTGATTTGGGATTCCTGCTCGACGCGCGTCTGGGCAAGGTCGGGCGGAAAAAGGAGATGGACCAGCCAATCCATCGAAATGCGAACTTTGGGCTTGAGGCCGGGAATCTTCGCCAGATAAATGCAGCGCCACAAAAACCAGGCGAGCCAGCCCGAGATCTTGACGCCCAGGATCTCGGCCACGGCCGAACCATGGCCTAGCGAACCAAGCGTGCCGAGCCCTTCGAACGCGAACAGAGACTGCTCGCCACCGCGGATGGCCGCAGCGATATTGATGGCGCAGGTGGTGGCTTCGCGCGTGGCATGCTGCGCGGTGGGCGGTACGCCTTTGCCGGAAACAGTTTTGATGGCGGCGCAGTCGCCGAGCGCCCAAACCTGTCCTTCGAAACCCTGCAGCTGGAGCGCGCTGTTGACTGAGAGCTTGCCCTTGTCTCTCGGGCAATCGAGCTTGGCCAGAACAGGAGGGCCGGCCGAGGGAACCGTAGAGACAATAGTCTTGCACGGAATCTCGAGACCGGACTTGAGAATAGCCTTCTCGGAAGTGGCCGCCACGAGACGATCATTGAGAATAATCTCGACGCCGCGCTTGCGGAGAATCTTCTGCGCGAACAGGGCCAGCGGGTCGGCCATCTCGGGTAAAATTCGATCTCGCGAATGAACCAGCACCGCGCGGACGCTTTCACCGCGCAGCCGCATATAGTGCTTCTTGACGCTTCGCACGAAGTTGTTCAGCTCGGCGATGACTTCGACGCCCGAGAATCCACCGCCGCCGACGACGAAGGTGAGCAACTTGCGCCGGAGATCGGCATCCTCCTCCACATCCGCCTCTTCCAGCACCTGAATGACGTGATTGCGGAGTGCCATGGCGTCGGCCAGGGTGCGGAAGGGCATCGCATTTTCGAGCATGCCGGGCATGCCGTAGAAGTTCGTGATTTCTCCCAGGGCGATGACCAGGTAATCGTACGGAATCTTTTTCTGGCGAGGACGAAAGCCGGGGCTGACAGTGACCACCTTGTCCTTCAGGTCGACGTCTTCCACCTCGCGCATCACCAGGTTGGTCCGCGGGCACAGCCGGCGGATAGGGGAGACGACATCGGTCAGGCCGATCGATCCGGAAATCACTTCGGGGAGCATGGGTTGATAGACCCAATAATTTTCGCGATTGATCAAACAGATGTCGGCCTGGTCGGGTTTAAGGAGGCGCTCCAGGCAGCGCGCGGTGTAGACGCCACCGAAGCCTCCGCCCAGGATGACGATCTGTTTCTTGTTGGCGCTCATTTGACGATGCGTCCAGTGTGAAGTATATAGTTCGGCAGATGCAACCAGGAAAAACATGGCTCAGTTTCCGAGGTGGGCCACTCTGCGGCGGGAGTCGAGCTGTTCAATTCCCAGCCGGGGCTTCTATTCGCGTTGACTGGCACACAAATCAACGGGCCGGCCATTTCCAGTAAAGTTGCGACACAGGATTAATCCTGCAACACCTTCTCGAACGCAGTCGCAGGGCCAACCTTCGGATGGCCGACGATCCGTAAACCCGACGTATTCGCCGACTTCCGAAAGAACTCGCGTAAGATCTGAAGAGTTCGTGTTTCTGCGCTAGCCGATGCTTTCGTCGACGGCACGCCATCCAGCCGAGTCCCAGAACAATCCCTTGCTGGCACTCGGCAGGAGCATCCAAACACCGGTAACCTCGGAAGGCACACCAGGACTTCGCAGCGGACAGCTACTATCGAAAAAGTGGTGCAATAGCGGGCCAGTCAAGTCGCCATTTAGAGTAAGGACAATGCAAACGTGGCGTGTTGCTGCACCGGAGATTCTCAGCTTGTAACGTACGTCCGCACACTTCTCTAGCGAGGAACTTCGTTACCCAGTCCGCAAGATCTGCTCCTGTCGGATCGACCATTCCACCCGGCTGGGCCATCGAAAAATAGACGCGTCCGTTGCCGTCTGGGTCGTCGCAGTGAACGTGTGTTACTCCAAGCTCTCCCAACTCCTCGGTCGTGCCGAAAAGGGCTCTTTCCTCCGTTGACTCCATGTCCACATGCAGGCATCCGGCGGTATGCAGCGTCGCAAGGAGTGGCCCTAATTTCGCCAAAAGCTTCTGAACGCGACAAGATTTTGAGAGTTCAACTACCCAGTTCCCTTTTGTATCCAACTGATGGGATCCTGTAGCGGGGCCCCTTTTTCCAAACGCGGACAGAATCAGGGCAGGTATTCTGAACGCACTCAATCGCATACTCCGCACTGTCTGGTGCCCCGACTCGAAGGTCATACATGCTGTCCCGACTTCCGTCGTCGTTCTTGTGTACCACGCGGTTCAAGTACCTCTCGATGACGAGCCTTGCCCACTCCTCCTCTTTGCGGACGCGTTGGCTCATGGCAAGTTGGCCTCGCCTCCATTCTCTCGAATTTTGGTGTCGTCTCTCGGGAATGTCCATCGCCAACACACGGAAAGGCGCTGGTTGGATCGCGCGCCATCCGGAAGCTGGCCATGACCGCGCGAATGTGATGGCTTCGCGGTCTGGTTTCAAACTCCCACAGACGAGGCGGAGCGTATTAATCCCGTGAACCGCCGCTCACGGAACGCACTTGCTGATTTGTCGCTGTTTCTTCCGCGTGCCTCACCGGAGACGAATCGGACCCCAGGCGGCCCAACAGTATCGCAACATCGACTCGAACGATCTGTCTGGTGTGTACGAAATCGACGGCGGTAGCGACTTGGGCCGCAACTAGCAGCAGTGTTGGCCAGTGATTTGAAGAAAGAAGTACGACAGCAAGCTTACGGCTCGTGAGCAAATCGAATCTCGCCTGCATGGAGCAACGCGACGTTCTCCAACCCCTTCCATCCCAGTTCATCCGCTCGCACCACCTCGTGCCCCCGTAAGAATCCGGCGTGGAGCTGGAGTATTAGCGTCGAAAAGGATCTTCACGCAGCCGCCGTCGGCTGCTCAAGCGAACTCTTAGTGAAGGCAAGAACCTGATGCACCTGGTCTCGACTAACCGATGGAAACCACTCCAAAAACTCGTCTACCGTCGAGCCTTGGTCGAGGTGCTCGAACAACGCGGCGACCGGCAGGCGGGTACCGCGGAAGCACCATGTGCCGCCGAGCTTCCCGGGGTCCCGGTCGACAGCGCTGCAAAGGCTCCAGTCCATATTGCCAGTTTATCGTTGATCGGCGATTGCCGGTGCGCTCCGCTCCGCGCCTGAATCCGGCCGGCGATTATGCGAGTCTATAATGACAAGAGGCTGCTCCGTTTGCCTATCCGGAGGACTGGGGCGATGGAAATCCCCCCAGAATACTTTTCACAAGGAGAAGAACATTGAGACCTCTTACCCGTAGCATCATTGGATTTGCGGTAGCTAGCATGATCCTGGCGTTGTGCTCGACGGGAGCTTGGGCGGCGGACGCCGCAGCCGGGAAAGCCGTCTTTGGCACCAAATGCCGGTCGTGCCACGGCCCGAATGGCGAGGGAAACCCGGCCATTGCAAAAATGATGAAAGTCGAGATGAAACCGCTCGGCGAGAGCACTGCCGATGTGAAGAAAGTAGTCACGGATGGACAAGGTAAGATGAAGCCGGTGACGAGTGTTACCGGCGCGGATCTCGACAACGTCGCCGCCTACGTTCAGAGTTTGAAAAAGTAACCCTCCATTCATTTATTTCCGGACGCGCGTTCACGCGGATGGGCTACAATGCTTCCGTCAGGATCGCGCCGTGCCGTCTGCGCGGGTCATCCCGCATTTGATGGTCTAACTTATGTCCACTTCCACTCAGTCGCAGACGTCATCTGCCAACATCGATCAGCTTTGCATCAATACCATTCGCACGCTGGCCATGGATGCGGTGCAAAAGGCGAACTCCGGGCATCCCGGCACGCCGATGGCGATGGCGCCGGTAGCGTACTGCCTGTGGCAGCAGTTTCTGCGCTTCGATCCGGAAGATCCGATCTGGCCCAATCGCGACCGCTTCGTGCTCTCGATGGGGCATGCATCGATGCTTCTTTATTCGCTGCTTCACCTGAGCCAGGTGAAGGCCGTCAATCCGGAATATGAAGCGCTGGGGAAACTCAGCGTCACACTGGACGACATCCAAAACTTCCGCCAACTCGACAGCAAGTGCCCCGGGCACCCGGAGTATCGCTGGACTTCCGGAATCGAAACCACTACGGGCCCGCTCGGTCAAGGCGTGGCCACCAGCGTCGGGATGGCGATGGCGCGCAAATGGATGGCGCAGTATTTCAACCGGCCGGGATTCGAGATGATCGACTTCGACACCTACGCCATGGCTGGGGACGGCTGCATGATGGAAGGCGTGAGCGGCGAGGCGGCTTCGCTGGCGGGCCACTTGAAGCTATCGAACCTGTGCTGGATATACGACAACAACCACATCACTATCGAGGGCAACACCGCGTTGGCCTTCACCGAAGATGTCGCGACGCGCTTCAGCGGCTACGGCTGGAATGTGATGCGAGTGGGCGATGCCAACGACCAAGAGATGCTGGCGGGGGCGTTTCGCGCGTTCAAGAATACCACCGATCGTCCCACGCTGATAATTGTCGATAGCCACATCGCCTACGGTGCTCCCAATAAACAGGACACCAGCGCGGCGCATGGTGAACCACTGGGCGAGGAAGAGATCAAGCTCACCAAGCGCGCGTATGGCTGGCCCGAAGATTCCAAGTTTCTGGTGCCGGACGGCGTGTATGCGAGGTTCCAGGAACTTATCGGCCGCCGCGGCCACGGATTGCGCGAGGCCTGGATGAGGAAGTTCGCCGACTACAGCCGCGAGTATCCGGCGTTAGGGGACCATCTGTACAAGATGCAGAAGCGCATGCTTCCCGACGGTTGGGATGCCGAGATCCCTTCGTTTGCGGCGGATCCCAAAGGGATGGCGGGCCGGGATGCGTCGGGCAAAGTGGAAAACGCCGTGGCCAAGCGCGTCCCATGGTTCATCGGGGGCGCGGCCGACCTGGCGCCTTCCACCAAGACGCGGCTTACGTTCGATGGCGCCGGTGACTTCGAAGCGGCCAACTACAACGGGCGGAATCTCCACTTCGGAATTCGAGAGCACGCCATGGGGTCCATTCTGAACGGGATGTCGCTGTCTAAGTTGCGGCCCTTCGGCTCCGGATTCCTCATATTCAGCGACTATATGCGCGCGCCCATCCGGCTGAGCGCGATCATGGAGCTGCCGGTCATCTACATTTTCACGCACGATTCCATCGGCGTCGGCGAAGATGGACCGACGCATCAGCCAGTGGAGCAACTGATTTCGCTGCGCGCGATACCGGGTTTGATCGTATTGCGGCCCGGCGACGCCAACGAGGTCGCCGAAGCTTGGCGGATGATCCTGCAGTTCCGTCACGAGCCGGTGTGCCTGATTCTTTCGCGCCAGAATATGCCGACTTTGGATCGTACGCGCTATAGTCCGGCTACCGGCTTGGCCAAGGGCGCATATATCCTGGCGACCGCGGCGGGCGACAGATTAGATGTAATCCTGATCGGCACGGGGAGCGAAGTCTCGCTGTGCGTGGATGCCTACGAGAAGTTGACTCGGGCAGGAATAAAAGCGCGGGTCGTGAGCATGCCTTCCTGGCAGCTGTTCGAACATCAATCGCAGGATTATAAAGACAGCGTTTTTCCGCCGGCCGTGAAGGCGCGCGTCTCGGTGGAGCAGGCATCGACGGTCGGCTGGGATCGATATGCCGGCCGCACGATCGGCATGCATACCTTCGGGGCATCCGCGCCGCTCAAGGAATTGCAGAAGAAGTTCGGATTCACACCGGACGCCGTGATGGCCGCCGCTTTAGAAGAGATTGCGAAAACACGGTAGAGGATATGCGGACCGCGAGCGCGCGTTTCCAAGCATGAGACCAGAGGGAGGATCAGCATGAGTATCCAGACTAGTATCCCGACAGCTACCACGCCGAAGACGACGAATCCGCTGAAGGAGCTTGCCAGATACGGCCAGTCCGTGTGGCTGGACTATATCCGGCGCAATCTGATCACGAGCGGCGAATTGAAGCGCCTGATTGACGAAGACGGATTGGGCGGAGTGACTTCGAATCCGGCCATTTTCGAAAAGGCGATCACCGGCAGCATCGACTACGCGGATGCGCTGGTGGAGTTGCAGAAGCGCAAGGACCTGGACGCCATGGGCATCTACGAGGTCCTGGCGATCAAAGACATCCAGGATGCCGCGGATGCTTTGCGGGTGGTTTATGACCGCACCAAGAAGCGCGATGGCTACGTGAGCCTGGAGGTGTCGCCGTTTTTGGCGCGCGATACCGAAGGCACCATCAAAGATGCTCGACGGCTTTGGAAGGCGGTCAATCGGCCGAATCTGCTGGTGAAGATCCCGGCCACTGCGGAAGGAATTCCGGCCATCCAACAATGCATCAGCGAGGGCATCAATATTAATGTCACGCTGCTGTTCGCGCAGGAAATGTATGAGAAAGTGGCGCGGGCCTATATCGCCGGCGTGAAGAAGTACGTCGCCGGTGGCGGCGATCCGAGCCATGTCGCCAGCGTGGCCAGTTTCTTTATCAGCCGGATCGACAGCATGGTGGATGCAATCGTGAAAGCGCGGCTCAAATCCGCTTCCGATCCGAAGGAGCAGGCGCTGCTGCGCAGTTTGTTGGGCAAGGTCGCGATCGCGAACGGGAAGCTCACGTATCAGCGCTACAAGGAGATTTTCGCCGAAACTGAGTGGAACGAACTAGCCAAAAAAGGCGCGCAAACGCAGCGCGTGCTGTGGGCCAGCACCAGCACCAAGGATCCGAGTTATTCGGACGTGCTGTATATCGAGGAGTTGATCGGGCCCGATACGGTGAACACCATTCCCCCGCAAACGCTGGAAGCATTCCGCGATCACGGCAAGCCGAAAGCGAGTCTGGAAGCCGACCTCGACGCCGCTGAAGACACCATGGACACGCTGGAAAAGGCCGGCATCTCGATGAAGAAGGTCACCGACGATCTGGTGACGCAAGCGGTCAAGCTCTTTGCTGAGCCTTTCGATAAGCTGCTGAACACCGTGGACGCGAAGTGCAAGTACGCATCGCAGGCCGAAGTAGATGCGCAGACTTACAGCGTGTCTGACCCGATCGATCAACAGCTCACCGAAGCCATCGACGATTGGAAAATGGCGGGTAAGGTACGCCGCTTGTGGGCCCGCGACGCGTCGCTTTGGACCGGCACGGATGAGAGTAATTGGATGGGGTGGCTGGGCATCACCGAAGACCAGCTGGCGCACAAACAGCATCTGGAAGACATCGCGAAAGATGTGAAATCGGCCGGATTCAAACATGCGCTGCTGCTCGGAATGGGTGGCTCCAGCCTGTGTCCGGAAGTTTTTAGAATGACGTTCGGCAAGATCGATGGGTATCCGGAACTCTTCGTGCTGGACTCCACGGATCCGGCGCAGGTAAAAGCGTTCGAGAGCAAAATCGATATAGCCAATACCATCTTCATCGTCTCCAGCAAATCCGGCTCGACACTGGAGCCGAACATCTTCAAACGATATTTCTTCGAGCGCGTGAAGCAGGTGGTGGGCGCCGACAAAGCCGGCAGCCGATTCATCGCCATCACCGATCCGGGATCGAAATTCGAACAGGTCGCGCAGGCGGACGCGTTCCGTCACATTTTCCATGGCGTGCCGAGCATTGGTGGCCGTTATTCCGCGCTTTCAGATTTCGGCATGGTACCGGCGGCTGTGATGGGCATCGATGCGCCCAAGTTCCTGGATCGCGCGGATGTCATGGCCATCGCCTGTTCCTCCTGCCTGCCGGTGGAAAAGAATCCGGGCGCGATGCTGGGGCTGATTTTGGGCGTGGCGGCGAAAAACAAGCGCGACAAGGTCACGCTCATCACGTCGCCGGGCATTTGGGATTTCGGCGCATGGCTGGAGCAGTTACTCGCCGAATCGACCGGCAAGGACGGCAAGGGACTGATCCCGGTGGGCCGCGAGGCGCTAGGCGGGCCCGAAGTGTACGGCAACGATCGAGTGTTCGCCTACATTCGCCTGGAAAATGGCGCCGACCCGGCGCAGGACAAAGCTGTGGACGCGATCGCCAAAGCCGGCCATCCGGTGGTTCGCATCGCGCTCGCCGATGCATACAATCTGGGCCAGGAAATGTTCCGCTGGGAGATCGCGACGGCGGTGGCAGGATCGGTGATCGGCATCAATCCGTTCAACCAGCCTGACGTCGAAGCCAGCAAGATTGCGACGCGCAAGCTGACTTCCGAATACGAGAAGACCGGATCGCTGCCGCCGGAATCGCCCATTCTATCCGATAACGACATCCAGTTGTTCACCGATGAAAAGAATGCCGCTGCGCTGGCATCCGCGGTGGGAAGCGACAAATCGCTGGTGGGATATCTGCGCGCGCATCTGAAACGGCTGGGCGCGGGGGATTATTTCGCGCTGCTGGCGTACGTGCAGATGAACGAGCCGCATGAGAACAGGCTGCAGAGCATGCGAATCGCTGTTCGCGACCAGAAGCGCATCGCTACCTGTCTCGGGTTCGGACCGCGCTTTCTGCATTCCACCGGTCAGGCATACAAGGGCGGTCCCAACACGGGCGTATTCCTGCAAGTGACCTGTGACGACAAGAACGACCTGCCTGTACCGGGGCAGAAATTCACGTTCGGCGCCGTCAAGGCCGCGCAGGCTCGCGGGGACTTCCAGGTTCTCGCGGAACGCAATCGTCGCGCGCTGCGAGTACATCTCAATGACGTGGACAAGGGCCTGGCGGCGCTCGAATCCGCGATCAAGTTGGCGTTATCGTAAATGAATACGTGCCGGAGCCAGTGGTCACGCGGACCCTGCTGTCGACCGAGTCGTTTCGATCTATTTGTGTCGAACTATGAGTAGCGAAGAGGAGCAAACTCCATGCAGCTTGGAATGATCGGTCTAGGACGAATGGGCGGAAACATGGTGCGCCGTTTGATGCGCGGCGGCCATCAGTCCGTAGTGTTCGATTTGAGCCCGGAGAACGTCAAAGCGCTGGCGGCGGAAGGAGCTACCGGCGCGAGTTCCATGGAAGAATTTGTCAGCAAGCTGAGCAAGCCGCGCGCAGCCTGGGTGATGGTGCCGGCCGGCGCCGCCACGGAGACCACGGTAATGAAGCTGGCGGGCTCGATGGAACCGGGCGACACGATTATCGACGGCGGAAATTCGTACTTCAAGGATGACATCCGGCGGGCGAAAATTCTCAAGGAGCGAGGCCTGCATTACCTGGACGTCGGCACCAGCGGCGGAGTGTGGGGCATTGAGCGCGGTTATTGCATGATGATCGGTGGATCGAAGGAATCGGCGACGCGGCTGGATCCGATCTTCAAGACGCTTGCTCCGGGTTTGGGCGACACCGCGCCCACACCAGGACGCGAAGGCAAGAAAAGTACGGCCGAGAACGGATATCTTTATTGCGGTCCGTCGGGGGCGGGCCATTTCGTGAAGATGATCCACAACGGCATCGAATACGGTTTGATGCAAGCCTACGCGGAAGGTTTCGACATCATGCGCAACGCAACCTCGAAGGACTTGCCCGAAGAGCAGCGCTACAGTTTCGATCTTTCTGATGTCGCCGAACTGTGGCGGCGCGGCAGTGTGGTGGGTTCGTGGCTGCTGGACCTAACGGCTATGGCGCTGACTGAAGATCCGAATCTCTCGCGCTTCACCGGGACCGTGCAGGATTCGGGCGAGGGGCGCTGGACCATCATGGCGGCGATTGAAGAGGCGGTTCCGTGCGATGTACTCTCGGCGTCGCTCTTCACGCGCTTCCGCTCCCGGCAGGAGCACACCTTTGCGGAAAAGATGTTGTCGGGAATGCGGAACAAGTTCGGGGGACACGTGGAACGTCCCAGCGGCGGGTAGGCACGCAGAAATCCAGAAAGGCGAAAAATGCAGATCGCAGAAGACATCGCTGGAGTGAGCAACCATACCGGTCCGGGACGCCCCGGCGATCCGTGCATCATGGTGATTTTTGGCGCCTCCGGCGATTTGACCAAGCGCAAGCTGATTCCGGCTCTCTACAATCTGGCCAAAGACAACTTGCTATCCAAGGAATTCGCATTGGTGGGGATCGCGCGCAACGAGCTTACCAGCGAGCAGTTCCGCGACATGATCGGCAAAGAGATCGGCGAATACGCCACCACCAAAGTGGATCCGGATCTATGGCACTGGCTGGCGCGCCGTATTTACTATTTGGCAGGCGATTTTGATAACGCAGATGCGTACGACAAGCTGCGCGACCTTCTGTCTCAAATCGACAAGGAGCATGGAACTCGCGGAAATTATTTTTATTACCTCGCCACGGCGCCGAGCTTCTTCGCGCCGATCGTAAAACAGTTAGGCGCGTCCGGGCTGGTCACCGAGGAAACCGGATGGAGGCGAGTGATCATCGAGAAGCCGTTCGGCCGCAATTATGATTCGGCGGTGGCGTTGAACAAAGAGATCCGGCAGGTTCTCAATGAAAAGCAGATTTACCGCATCGATCACTATCTGGGGAAAGAGACAGTTCAGAACATCTTGGTATTCCGATTTGCCAACGGCATCTTCGAACCTATATGGAACCGCCGCTATATCGACCATGTCCAGATCACGGTATCGGAAACGGTGGGCGTGGAACAGCGTGGAGGATATTACGACAAGGCGGGAACGCTGCGCGACATGGTGCCGAACCACATCTTCCAGCTCATTTCGCTGACGGCCATGGAGCCGCCGATCTCGTTCGATGCCGACGTCGTGCGCGATGAACAGGCTAAGATTCTCAAAGCCATTCCGCCGCCGACCGACGAGGAGGTTTTGGTTCGTACCGTGCGCGGCCAGTATGGCGAAGGCGTTCAGGACGGCGTGAAAGTGCCGGCCTATCGCGCCGAACCCATGGTGGCGCCGGACTCCCGGACCGAGACGTTCGTCGCCATGAAGCTGTATATCGACAACTGGCGCTGGGCGGACGTGCCTTTTTATCTGCGCACCGGCAAGCGCCTGCCCAAGCGCGCGACGCAGGTCGCGATTCAATTCAAACGCGCGCCGTTCGTGCTGTTCCGCAAAACCGCGGTGGATCGGCTGGAGCCGAATCGCCTGGTGCTGCATCTTCAGCCGGATGAAGGCATCTCGCTCAGTTTTAGCGCCAAGGTTCCCGGTCCGGTGGTTCAGATCGGTGACGTGAACATGAATTTCAACTACACCGATTACTTCAACGCGACGCCGCAGACCGGGTACGAGCGCCTGCTGTACGATTGCATGCTGGGTGACGCGACCTTGTTCCAGCGATCCGACATGGTGGAGACCGCATGGCACGTAGTCGCGCCAATACTCGATGTGTGGGAAGCCTTGCCGCCGCGCCGGTTTCCTAATTATTCGGCCGGGACTTGGGGACCACCCGAGGCCGATGAACTGCTCGCGAAGGATCACCGGCACTGGAGCACGGGCGAATGATCCTGGCCGGAGATATCGGCGGAACCAATACCAGGCTCGCTTTTTTCGATGGAACTCCCGAGCGTCTCAACACCCTAGCGATTGAAGTGTTTTCCAGCCGCGAACATAAAGGGCTGGCGGAGATCGCGCGTATATTTCTTGCCAAACACAATCAAACTGCGCGCGCGGCTGTCTTCGGAATTGCCGGCGCAGTGGTGGACGGGCGGGTTGAGGCGACGAATCTGCCGTGGGTGGTGGACGCGCGAGGTTTGGCGAGCGAACTGGGGATCGGCAGGGTGGAGCTAATCAACGATCTGCTGGCCAACGCGCATGGCATTGCTTTATTGGATGAGTCGGACTTCGTTTCACTGAATTCTGGTTCGCCCAGCCCAACCGGGAATCGCGCGCTCATCTCCGCGGGAACAGGATTGGGCGAAGCCGGACTGGTGGCCATTCCGCCCGCGTACGAGCCATTTCCTTCCGAAGGCGGCCATGCGGATTTCGCGCCGCGCAACGAACTGGAGATCGACCTGCTTCGTTACTTGATGGACCGCTTTGAGCACGTCAGTTACGAGCGCGTGCTCTCGGGCCCCGGGCTTCACAACATTTTTCAATTCCTCCGCGACACTGGCAGGGGTGAAGAACCCGCCTGGCTGGCCGAGCAGATCGCCGAGGGTGATCCATCGGCGGCCATCGCGACGTCAGCGCTGGAAGGAACATCCGACATTTGCGTTCAAGCGCTGGATATTTTTGTTTCGGTGTACGGCGCCGAAGCCGGTAATCTGGCGCTCAAAGTGGTTGCTACAGGTGGAATGTTCGTGGGCGGAGGAATCGCTCCCAAAATCATTCGCAAGCTGAGCAGCTCGACGTTTCTCAAGGCGTTCACTGCGAAAGGCCGGATGAGTCACTTGCTCCAAGCCATTCCGGTGCGCGTGATCACTAATGACAAGACGGCGCTGCTGGGAGCCGGACGAGTGGCGGCGCTTGCGCTGGCTGGCAAGCATTAACCGGCCAATACCGGAGGGTCGGCGGACGGCTTGGTGCGCAGACCGGACCACTGCTCACAAACGATTATGGAGTTGGCCGGATTGCGCGGCGAATATTTCAAGGATGCCGGACCGATCAGCCTTTCGACATCGCTCGGGATCTGCGCGCGTAGTTGCGAAATGTCTTGCGAAGCGGTGTACATGACGCCACCCACCGAATAAGAATAAAAAATCGTTTCGTCCTGAACTTCCGTGATAGTTGCATCGCCCAGGCGGCCATGCAGGTTGACACTGAGACGTCGCCGCAACTCTTTATCTTTCGGTTTGCGCCGGATTCGGAAGAGGACCACCAGCCCTACAGCTATCAACACCGCCGCGACCACCACCAGCACCACTACCGATGTTGATCCCTCGAGACTCTGGGGCACGTTTTCTAGCGGCTCAGAACAACTGGTTGCTCGGCGACTTTCTTGTAATCCTTCAAGAATTGAGCCAGACCGATATCCGTTAGCGGGTGATTGAACAGCATGTCCAAAACTTTGAAGGGCATGGTACCGATGTGCGCGCCTGCCTTGGCTGATTCGATCACGTGGGTCGGAGAGCGGAGCGAAGCCGCCAGAATCTGCGTCTGGAATCCGTAGTTACGGTAGATGGTCACGATCTCACGAATCAGATTCATTCCTTCCCATCCGATGTCGTCGATCCGGCCGATGAACGGGCTGACAATGTAGGCTCCAGCCTTGGCCGCCAGCAACGCCTGGCCAGCCGAGAAACAAAGCGTGACATTGACGCGGATGCCTTCTTCGCTCAGGATAGAGCACGCCTTGATCCCATCGCGCGTCAGGGGCAGCTTGACAACCACGTTCTGATGCATCTGGGCAAGCTGGCGCCCTTCTTCCAGCATTTCTTTGGTGCTGGTGGATATCACTTCGGCGCTGACATCGCCATCAACGATCTCGCAGATCTTGTTGATCTGTTCCGCCGTAGTGCTTCCCTCCCTGGAGATGAGCGTCGGATTGGTAGTGACCCCATCCACGATGCCCCAATCGGCGCCCTTTCGCAACTCCTCCAAATTCGCTGTGTCCAAGAAAAACTTCATGATCTATCCTTCGGCGACGACGGTGTTTTCGAGAAGACCGACGCCCTCAATTTCAATGCGGATGTTCGACCCTGGTTGGAGTGGCCCGACACCGGACGGAGTGCCTGTCGCGATCAGGTCACCCGGTTCCAGCGTCATAAACGCACTTACGTACTCGATTATAACATTCAGGTCGAATAGCATATCCGTTATCGGCGCGTCCTGTTTCTTCTCTCCATTGAGAAAAGCGCGGACGCGCAGTTTGTTGAGATCAACCTCGTCGCGCGGGACGATGCAGGGACCAACGGGACAGAAGGTATCGAAGCCTTTGCCTCGGGTCCATTGATTATCTTTTCGCTGGAAATCGCGCGCCGAAACATCGTTGACGCAGGTGTATCCCAGGATGTAAGCGGGTGCGTCCGCACGCTTTACATGGCGCGCGCGCTTGCCGATGACGACGCCCAACTCACCTTCGAAGTCAACGCGTTCGGACGCTTTTGGAAGGACGATCACGTCACCGGAGGCGATCAAAGACGACGGCGGCTTGAGGAAAATCAACGGCTCGGTCGGCGCCGGATTGTTGAATTCCTTGGCGTGGTCGGCGTAGTTGCGGCCCACACACACGATCTTGGAAGGCGCGCACGGCGGAAGCAGCCGCGCCCCGGCGGGCAATTGTGATAGATCGCCGCGACGCACGTCCGGATCGGAATCGGTTGCGGTTGGAAGAGTTTTTGGATTCAGGCTATAACGAATTGTTTTCATGGCGCGATAATTTCGATGGGTTGCGACGGCTCACTGACGTTACCAGTTTGGTCGGCGGCCGTAATCCTATATTTATAATGCTTTCCAGATTCAATCTTACGATCCGAGTAAACCGGCCCTTCCACGGACTCCGCAATTTTGACAAAGGGTCCATCTTCTTCGGACCGATAGACCTGGTAGTCCTTGAAATCGGATTCGGTGTTTCGCTCCCAGGCCAGCTCGATGGCGCCGATCCCGATCGACGCGGTGAGTCCCGACGGCACAGCCGGAGGAAAGATATCTGTCGGGATGACAGGCGCGGGTCCGGCGGCATCGCTTTCCGTTTTTTCGTGAATCCCTTGAACGTAGTATTCGTACGGCTTTCCGTACTCGACAGAAGCGTCAACGTATTCCGGCTTGTCTACAGTCGCGAGTAGTGCTGGCTCTTTCTCCTGATCGGTTTTTCGGAAGATGTGAAAGCTGCTTTCGTTCGGCGCGTTCCAGGTGAGACGGACGCCATCGGGCGATGTCCTGGCCTGGAAATCGGACGGCTTCGCCAGAGGCGTTTCAATATTCACAGCGAAAACGTTCGACCACTCCGACATGCGGCCGCGGCTGTTTCCCACTCGCACCGCAGCGAGGATTTCCTTTCCGACGAACTCTTGTGCGAAGATTTCGGTGTGAACCGGTCCGGGCTGGGAAGGCGCTGGAATATCGATACGTTTCGCAGCGGCGGCCCATTTGTCGCGGTCGAATCCACCGCTGGGGTTTACGCCGACTCGCAAATCCACGCTGCCGATAGCGCGTAGGGCGAGTCCATCCGTAGTCAACCCTGGAATCGTGAAGTAAATCGCGATCTTGTCGCCTCTTTCGACGGCCACCAGATCGGTTGTTTTTGCCGGAATGTTGAGCGCTGGATACAGCGGCTCGCCGATCGACCCGCAGCCTGCAACAAGCACACAACCGGCGACGCAAAGGATCATAGCGGGTACTCGCATCGGCTAAAGGATGTAACGGCTCAAATCCTGATCCTTCACGATGTCGGCCAACTGCTTGCGCACATAGACAGCGTCGATCTTCACATTTTTCTTCTTCAAATCGGGTCCGGCAAAAGAGATTTCTTCTAGTAGCTTTTCCATGATGGTGTGAAGACGCCGGGCGCCGATATTTTCGGACATTTCGTTAACGCGGGCCGCGAAGCGGGAAATCTCTTCGACCGAATCATCGGTGAAGGTAAGCTTGATGCCTTCGGTATCGAGCAGCGCGGTGTATTGTTTGACCAGCGCGTTTTTCGGCTCTCGCAGAATGCGAATGAAGTCGGCTTCCGAGAGCGACTTCAGCTCCACGCGGATGGGAAACCGGCCCTGCAACTCGGGAATAAGGTCGGAGGGCTTGGAAACATGAAACGCGCCCGCGGCCATGAACAGAATATGATCGGTGCGCACGAAACCGTGCCGCGTATTGACGGTGGTGCCTTCCACGATCGGCAGAATATCGCGCTGCACGCCCTCGCGGCTGACATCCGGGCCGTGTCCCGACTCGCGGCCAGCGATCTTGTCGATTTCATCCAGGAAGATAATGCCGTTACGCTCCACGCGGTCCAGCGCCACGCGAGTGACCTGATCCATGTCGATCAGCTTTTGCTCTTCTTCCTGGACCAGGTATTCGGCTGCCTCAGCCACGCGCATTTTTCGCTTGCGGACACGCTGGCCGAACAGGCCCGGCAAGACATCTTTCAGGTTGACATCCATCTCCTCGAGTCCGGCGCTGGTGCTGATCTCGAACGTTGGCCCACGCTCGCGGACATCGATCTCCACCATGCGGTCGTCCAGCTTACCGGCGCGCAACCTTTCGCGGAGTTTTTCGCGAGTGCGCTCGGCGCTTTCGGAAGTCTCGGGCTGCGGCGGCATCAGCAGATCGAGCAGGCGCTCCTCGGCATTCTTCTCGGCGCGATCGGCCACCTCCTCCAGGCGCTCCTCGCGCACCATGTCGATGGCGATGTCCACCAGATCCCGGATCATGGCTTCGACATCGCGCCCCACATATCCCACTTCGGTGAATTTGCTGGCCTCGACTTTTAGAAACGGCGAATTGGCGAGTTTGGCGAGACGCCGCGCGATCTCTGTCTTGCCCACGCCGGTGGGCCCGATCATGAGAATATTCTTGGGCATCACTTCATCGGCCAGGTCGGGTTCCAGTTTCTGGCGGCGAATCCGGTTCCGCAGCGCGATGGCCACCGCGCGTTTGGCGTCCGCTTGGCCAATTACGTATTTGTCGAGCTCTCGAACGATCTCGCGCGGCGTCAACTCGTCGAGCAGCGGCGTTTCATCCAAAGCTTGGCCGGGCAGGTAAATAACCATTTACCCCAGTTCCTCATACGTGATGGTCTCGTTGGTATAGATGCAGATTTGGCCTGCGATCTTCATTGCTTTTTCCGCGATTTCTTTCGCTCCCAGTTTAGTATTTTCGAACAACGCCGTGGCCGCCGCCTTGGCGAAGGGCCCCCCGGACCCGATGGCGGCAACATCGCTGTCGGGCTCGATTACGTCGCCATTGCCGCTGACGATGAAGGTGTTGGCCGAGTCGGCCACCAGAAGCAGCGCCTCCAGATGTCGCAGTACGCGGTCCGTGCGCCACTCTTTGGCGAGCTCCACAACCGCGCGCGGAAGGTTGCCGTTAAACTGCTCGAGCTTCGATTCGAATCGCGCGAACAGCGCGAAGGCGTCAGCCGTGGATCCGGCGAATCCGGCGAGGATCTTGTCGTTATAAAGACGCCGTAACTTCCTCGCCGACGACTTCAAAACTTCCTGGCCAAGCGTAACCTGCCCGTCTCCCGTCATGACAACTTTCTTGTCGCGCCGGACGCACAGGATGGTGGTGGAACGTATCTTTGCTTTCTCTCTCATCTTTCCTTGTCATTATCGGTTCGGCGCCAGAATGACCTAGCGTTCGCAAACCCCATGGTACAACGATTGTATGCCGTCCTATGTGGTCGAAACTCCGCAGCGCTGCTATCCGATCGTGGTAGAGCGCGGCGGTCTTTCGAAGCTAGGCGAACAAATTCCCGCTCGTGCCGGCAAGCTGTTTTTCCTCACCACCGAAGACGTCTGGCAGCTTCATGGCGACACGCTGCGGCGAGGAGTCGGCAATCTTTCGCACGAAGTTCTGTTCTTTTGCGGCGGCGAAACCCGCAAGCGTCTATCGGAAGTAGAAGGGTTGGCTGAGCAGTTGGTGGCGAAAGGCGCCGACCGTTCGAGCGTGGTCATCGCATTTGGAGGCGGCATTCTTACCGATGTCGCCGGATTCCTGGCCGCGATTTTCATGCGTGGTATTCCGGTGATCCAGGTACCGACTACGCTGCTTGCGCAAGTGGACGCGGCGATCGGCGGAAAGACCGGCGTGAATCTCAAGGCCGGCAAAAACCTGATCGGCAGTTTTCACCAGCCGGTCGCGGTGTTGATCGATCCCGCTGTGCTCGATACGTTGCCGGAGCGTGAGTACCGCGCCGGCCTGTTCGAGATCATCAAGCACGGCGTGATCGCCGATCCGGACTTGTTCTGGCTGATGCGCCGCGAGCCGCGACGTGTGATGTCGCATGCTCCGGAGGTAGTGGATCGCATGATTTGCGATTCCGTGCGGATCAAAGCGGAAGTGGTTTCCGGAGACGAGAAAGAAGAAGACCGGCGGCGCATCCTGAACTTCGGTCACACCTTTGGGCACGCGCTCGAAGCCGAAACAGGTTATTCGCGTTTCTTGCACGGTGAGGCGGTGGCGTGGGGAATGAAGGCCGCGGCCCTGCTGGGCGAAAAGGAACGGATGTTGGCCGCCGCAGACAAGCAAGAGATTCTGCAGTGCGTGAATTCCTACGGACCGTTTCCCGCGCTGAACGGCATCGATCCCGCGCGCCTGGCCGGGCGTCTCAAGAGCGATAAAAAGACCGTGAAGGGGAAGATCCATTTCGTGCTGCCGGAGCGCATCGGCGCGGTGAAGATCACATCCGACGTCGAGGAACGGCTGGTGCTCGCCGCCATCGAGGAAGCGCTCGCTTGCTGACTCAAGGACAAACAGGCCAAGGCACCACACCCGCTGGCACTCGAGACGAGCAACAGGCGGCCACTTGGGTACGCGGGATGTTCGGGCGTATCGCGCCGCGTTACGATCTGCTGAATCACCTGCTGTCGCTCAACATCGATCGCTATTGGCGAGCACGAACCGTGAAGCAAGTCTCCGAAGTCCTGGCCCGGCCCGGCGCGCGCGTGCTCGATCTATGCTGCGGCACCGGTGATCTGATGCTCGCGCTTCAAGCGCGCAGCGGCGCGAGAGTGTATGGGAGCGATTTCTGCCATCCGATGCTGGTGGCTGCCCTTCAAAAAGTGGAGCAGCGGCGCTCGCGCTCAGCTTTATTTGAAGCCGACGCTCTCACTCTTCCGCTTGCGGACGCATCCATCGACCTCATCACCATGGCCTTCGGTTTCCGAAATCTTGCCAATTACCAGCACGGTCTTGGCGAACTTCTACGAGTCTTGACGCCGGGGGGTCTGACGGCGATTCTCGAGTTTTCCACTCCGCCCAATCCAGTGTTATCGCGGCTGTATGACTACTACTCGCGCGCCATCCTGCCGGTGATCGGTGGATGGATTTCGGGATCGAAGGAAGCGTACTCTTATCTACCGGAATCGGTCAGGAAGTTTCCGGGCGCGGTGGATTTAGCGGACCAGATGCGCGGAGCGGGCTTCACGAATGTCCGTTTTGAGCGGATGACGGCCGGGATTGTCGCGCTGCATCTCGGCCAGAGGCCTGGATGACTGGCCAGGGCTCGCGCTGGCGGACGGGCTCAACTGCCTCACGGTAATCGCGGCCAGCGTCAAGGTGAGGCCGATCATAATGACCACTGAAATCCAGGCGACGGCATTGTAAATCCGCGAGTTGGTCCACTCTTTCATGAGGCCCTTTTTGTTGATCAGCAGCACCATGTATATCAACACGAAGGGCAGCAGGACTCCATTGAGCACCTGCGACCACAGAATCATTTTCACTAGGGGAAAACCCGGCCACAAAGTCACCGCTCCGCCGAGAACTACCAGCAGTGTGTAAAGCCAATAGAATTCGGGTGCTTCATGGAAGCGCTTGTCCACCCCGGATTCAAAGCCGAGGCCTTCGCAAACGGTGAAGACCGTAGAGAGCGGAAGAATGCAGGCCGCGAAGAACGAAGCATTGAAGAGCCCCGCGCTGAACAGCAAGTATGCATATTCACCGAACGGTTTCAGCCCGAGTGCAGCGTCCTTGGCGGTTTCGATATCCCTCGGACCGTGCTCCCAAATCGCTGCGGCGCAGGACACAATGATGAAGAACGCCACCACGTCCGTCAAAATGCAGCCCACAATCACTTCAATTCTCGATTGCACGTATTCCTTAGCAGTAATCCCCTTCGCGACGATGGCCGACTGCAAATAGAACTGCATCCAAGGTGCAATGGAGGTGCCCACCATGCCGATCAGCATGACCACGTAGTCGGAGTCGAGCATGAGAATCGGCTTAACGCTGCTGATGGCGGCCTGTTTCCAGTCCGGCTTGAGCAGGAAGGCCGAGAAAATATAGGTCACGTACAGAAAACATGCCACCAGAAAGACTTTTTCGACGCTGCGATAATTGCCCCGCACGATCAGCAGCCAGACCGCCACCGCGCAGATCGGAACCGAGATGTAGCGGCTGATCTGGAACAATTCGAGCGAGGTGGCGATGCCGGCAAATTCCGCGATGACGTTGGTGAAATTAGTGAGCACCAGGGCAATCATCAGGAAAAACGTGGTTCGCAGGCCGAATTCTTCACGAATCAGATCGGAGAGGCCTTTGCCCGTCACCGCGCCCATTCGAGAGCTCATCTCCTGCGTGACGATGAGCAGGAGCGTGATCGGGATCAGGGTCCACAGCGGAAGGTAGCCATATTTAGCGCCCGCCTGCGAGTAAGTGAGGATGCCGCCCGAATCGTTATCGACGTTGGCGGTGATCAGGCCAGGGCCGACGACGGACAGGAAGATCGCGATTTGGTAACGAAATCGTTTGAGCAAGTGAGTCCTCTTCCGTGGGCGGCTCCCGGTCCGTCATTTGTGCCTCAACAACGAAATCACTTCATCGGCCGTGATGGCGCCGGCCAGTTTGCCACCCGCGTCCACCACCGGCAAAGCAACCAGGTTGTACTTGTCGAAAGTCTCGGTGATGCGGTCCTGTTTTTCATCGAGATCCACCGAAATCAGGTTTTCGGTCGCCAGATCCTTCAAGGGCGTGGCCCCCGCCGCGGTAAATAGGCGGGCCAGCGGTACGGAAGCCTTGAGGTGTTCCTCCTGATCCACCAAAAATATAGTATTCAGTTTTTCGAGGACTTCCTCGTGAAATTTCAACGCTTCCATCGCATCGGCGACCGTCGCATTTTCCGGTAGCGCGACGAATTCGGTATTCATCAATCCGCCGGCGGAATCCTCCTTGTATTCCAGCAGCTCCTGGACTTCGGTCTTTGGCTCCGGCTCCATCTCTTCGAGGATCCCTTCGGAAGTCTCCTGCCCCAGTTCGGCGAGAACGTCGGCAGCTTCGTGGGGCGCCATATCCTCCACGATGTCGGCGGCTTTTTCGGGCTCCAAAGATTCAAGGATGCTGGCTTGGATGTCCGGCTCGACTTCCGAAAGAGTATCGGCCGCCACCTCGCTGTCGATGGTCTCGAAGATGGCTTCGCGGTCATCGGGTGTCAGGTCTTCGACAATGTCCGCCAAGTCGGCCGGATGCATCTGCTCCAGAAGTTTATTGCTTATATTCAGCCGGAGCCGGCGCTGCGGATCCGCTTCGATGATGCTGCAATGCTCCCAGCGGATGAAATGCGGCGGTATGAAAGCCTGAAGCCGCCGGATCAGCCGCGGCGGCAGCACGCCTTGGACTAGTCGCCGGAAAATGCTTCGCAGCCCGATATCCACTTCCGAGATCATCAAGTTTTGAGTGCCGTTGTCCTGTTGGGTCTTGAAAGTGATATCGGTGACCCGGACAACTTTGCGTCCCTCGGCGTCGATTATCTGCTGGTCCAGCAGATCGCGGACCAGGCGCAGCATGTATTCGTCGGAATGATACGGCGTGAGTACCTCGTCCTTGAGGTGAATGCCGTCCAACGAAACCGATCGAACCTGGTCGTTCCGGATTGTAAGCCACGCCCAGCCTCCACCCAGCAGGAAGCGGTCGACCCGGGAAGGATGAATGAGAGGTACGATCGCGGCGTCTTTCACGACGCCTAAGGTGCGCCCCTTCAGGTCATAGACCTTGAGGCCCAGCAGTTCGGTAAGAAAGAGGATCTCATCCGCCATCGAGAATCGCCCAAGCCCATAGATTGAGGTAGAGCGCTCGCCACGATTCTCGCGCGAAGCGGTCCGCTTTCGAATACGCTCTACATGATCGTACTACTCAATTTCTACTATGCCGCAAAGCCTGCGCGGGCCGCAACAAAAAAATGCTCGAGCGCGCCTGGAGAAGGCTAAAATTGCCGATGTGGACCTCAAGCGCTCAAGCGGCTGTTTGCTGGCGGCCCTCGTCACCATCGGTCTCCACTCGGTCATCGGGGAAACCGCTTCTCAAGCTCAGCTTCGTTCCCTCCAAAGTTATATACGGCAGACCTGGACGACCTTGGCGCGCTCCAACCGGCAGCTTGGGATGGCCGCTCCCGACCCCAAGTTTCCCGCTCCGGCCGGCCGCCGCTGGCCAGTCTACGTGTCGGCAACCGAAAATGTCCAGGTCATTCAAAACAGATTGCGCGACGAGATGCCGGCAGCCGATTTTCACAAGATCGAAATACGGCAGCTTTCCGCCGAACCCGGCCCGTTGCGCGAGCAGGGACTACTCTATCTGCCTCGGCCTTACGTGGTGCCAGGCGGCCGATTCAACGAAATGTACGGCTGGGATAGTTACTTTATTCAAATCGGACTGCTCCGCGATGGCGAAACGGCTCTGGCAAAAGACCTGGCTGACAACTTCCTTTATGAGATCCGGAACTATGGCAAGATCCTGAATGCCAACAGGACTTACTATCTCACCCGGTCCCAACCCCCGTTTCTGACCGAGATGGTTCTCTCCGTTTACCACCGGACGGGTGATCGCCGGTGGCTCGAGCAAGCCGTGCCCGCTATCGAAACCTATTACCGTTACTGGACCTCCGAGCCGCACCTCACCCCTGAAACAGGCTTATCGCGTTACTACGATTCGGGCGACGGTCCCGCGCCTGAAGTGGTCGCGGCCGAGCGCGATCAAAACGGCAGGACCCATTACGAACTGGTGAAGGATTACTATCGCACGCATCCGGTTCCCGATTACGATTTGAGCCAATACTATGACCAGAAAACCGGTCGGCTTACCGCCCTGTTTTACAAAGGCGACCGCTCGATGCGGGAATCCGGCTTCGACCCGTCCAACCGGTTTGGTCCTTTTAGCATCGATATCATCCACTACAATCCGGTCTGCCTGAATTCCCTGTTGTTTTTGATGGAGCGCGATACCACGGAGATCATGAGCATCCTAGGCCATCAATCAGATGCCGCCACCTGGCGCAAACGGGCTGAGGAGCGCAAGGAAAAAATCAACCAGCTGATGTGGGATGGCGCCGACGGGCTTTATTACGACTATAACGTTGCTGCCAAAAAGATCCGGCGCTATCCCTTTTTGACGACGCTGTATCCGCTATGGGCCGGGATCGCGACCCCGGAGCAGGCCCGGCGCGTGGAAGCGAATCTCCGCCGATTCGAGCGGCCGGGCGGCCTCCAGACCAGTACTTCCGAGACCGGCAACCAATGGGATGCGCCGTTCGGCTGGGCGCCACTGGAGATGATCGCCGTCGAAGGACTTCGCCGCTATGGTTTTGAGAAGGACGCTGATCGAATTACGGCCCGCTTCCTCTCGCTGGTGCTGCAGCAGTTTGTCGAACGCCATGTCATTGTCGAGAAGTACGATGTGGTCCGCCGAAGCATGGAAGTTAGTTCGAAAATCGGCTTCGGCTATCGATCGAACGAAATCGGCTTCGGCTGGACGAACGCCGCGTTTGTCGAACTCTATGCTCAATTGCCGGCCGAGCGCCGGGCCGATGTCTTGCGATCCGATTGGCGCTAATGCTTGAACGCTTGGCGGCGGGTTCCGGCCGCTATGCGGTCAAACGCTGCAAGGCTTTCAGCCGCTCGACCAGATTGGAGATTTCGGCTTTGCGCACCGGTTTCCGAAGGAAGCCGGAACAGCCGGATTCGGACGCGCTGCGGATCTGAGTTCCGAGGTCGTCGGCGGAAAGCACCACCATGGGCGTGCGTGCATTCCCAGTCTCTGTTTCCCAATCCCGGATCGCTCGAATGGCGCAATAGCCATCGGTTCCCGGCATGTGGACATCCATGAAGACCACATCGAAGCGGCGGCGCTTTACCATCTCAATCGCTTCGTTGCCGTCAGAGGCACGCCACAGACGCTCGTCCTTCAGTAGCAACTCGGCCAGCGCATAGCTCTCGTCACAGTCTTCCACCACCAGGACATTCAACATGTTTCGCGCATCATTTCGCCGTCGCGGGCACTCCCGTAAAGCGCTCTCTCGCTGCAATGGCAGAGAAATCGCCAAACTGGCCGGCCCTTCGGCGATGGGGGTGATTCTTATGGCTCCCTTCCGGGTTCGAATCCACTTTCCGGCAACCATGGCGTTGACCGCGGCCAGCATGTCTTCAGTGCCGTCGAACTGGACTTGAGCAGGGTCGGTATTCAGCCAATCGGCCAGCTTGTGAACTTTTCTGGGATCTGCCAGCGTCAGCCCGATGACCATTCCTTTTTGGTCCGCTACCAGAGAAACTTGTACTTCGCCCGCGGGGGTTAGTTTTAGCGCAGAGTCGAAGAAACGCGTCAGCATCTGTTCGATCGTCGCCCGATCGTCGGAAACCATGATCGGTGCGGCGTTGGGTGTCTCTAAGACTAGCCTGCTGAGCGTTTCGGAGGTGGAGTTGGCCAGGTTCAGCAGCTCGACGATGTCCTCCAACGCGATCTGAAGGTCGAACTCCTCCGGTTCGATGGGAATCTGGGCTGGATCGGAAAAAAGTGCTTGAACGTCATCCAAAGACCGCAGCAGACGGTCTGCGCTGGCCCGGCAGAGGTCCACACTAGCCTGCTCACCGGCGTCGCAGGATCCCTCGACCCGCATTTCCATCAGGCCCACAATGGAGTGCATTGCATTACGGGCTTCGTTGGAGAGATATCCGAGAAGGTTTGTAATATTCTGATTCGTCATAAGGTTTTTCAGAGGAACTAGCTCCTCCGGCCCTCCCGGGCGGGACTGACCGAAAAATACTCGACAAAACGTCGAACCACATTGGATGTTTTTTGAATTCGTTTGCCGCCCAGCATATCATCGGCCATGCGATCAATCTGTTTGGCGAGCGGCGAGGTTCCTTCCAGAGCGATCCCCTGCTGCACCGCGTGTGAAATCTCCGCTACGGCGTCCGGCAACAGATATCGAACCGGAAGCTGAATGATGCGCTCAATATCGCTCAGCGAGAAGGCGCTTCTGCGCTCCACCCGGTTAAGAACCACCACCACTTTGTCCGCCACATGCAGGTCGCGCAGCCAGTTGGATTTACGGAGCGCGACATGCAGCGCTCCGACATCGGGAGTGCAGACCAGGAGAATCTTCTTGGCCCGCAGGAGCGTTTCGCATTCATACTGTTCCAGAGTGCCCGGCAGATCAACCGCTACCACCGGATATTGGCGCACCGCGAAATCGAGCAGCGCGGTGAAACGATGCGTCGGGACCTGCTGGGAGTATTCCAGGGGTCCCGATCCAAGAATGTGCAGCGGACCCCGTTGGCAAACCAGGTTCGACCATAGCCCGGGATCGAGACGGTCGGCCTGCTGGAGCGCATCCACAATGGTGTGGGCACCTTCAATCTTGAGCAGAAACGACATGATGCCGAGCCGGATATCGAAGTCCAGCAGCAAGGCCGGCTCTTGAGCCTTCCTCGCCACCGCCGCGGTCGCGTAGGTCGCTACCGTGGTCGCTCCGCATCCAGGCTTGGCCGGCACGAACGCGTAAAGGTCCCCCAAGACCTCGTCCGCCTTGGTCAATTGCGCCACCGCGCGACTGACGCCCTGAAGTATCCCTAACGCGTTGAATTCCGGGAGTACATCCCGAATGCCGGCCTGCATAAGCGCTACCAATTCGTCGCGGCTGCTACCCGAGTTCAAGGCAATGGACGCAATTTGCGGCCGTCCGCACACCATCGAGGCCACCGCCATGGCCCGGCGCGCATCACTGAAGTCGATGACCAATACACATTGCTCTGCCAAGCCCAGGGTCCGCAACCTGGCCGTCTCGTCGTAATTCAGATCCCAGGTCTCGTCCCGCTGGACGCGGCTGTCCAAGACCTCGTGAACGTCACGCAAGAAGCTTTCTTCGGATGAAATAATGGCTAAAATCAAGTCTTTTTCCCCAGATCGCCGGGCGATCGCCTACCAAAAACTCATCGGACGGGCTCGTTAGAAAAAGAGCGCCCTGATTAAATCTTTCCCCCCTCGGGCCGATAACCTACCCATGACGGAACGAAGCTCCCCAGTCCGCGCCAGCCAACCCGTGTCAACCCGGTGCCTGGCGGCCAAGGTGCTGCTGGTGGATGATGACCAGGATTTCCGGGCCCTGGCTCGCAAAATGTTGGAACGGGCTGGAATGGAGGTAATCGAGGCCGAGGACGGCCGCCGCTGCGTCCAACTGACCTCGTCCCTGAACGTGGACGCGATCATCGTGGATATGGTCATGCCTCACCAAGATGGGATTGCCACCATTTGTCTTCTCAAAGATCGTTTCCCGAACGCCAAGATCGTCGCCATATCCGGAGTGCAGGAGTCGTCTCTTTACCTGGGTGTTTCCGCGCAACTGGGAGCCAGCGCGATCTTGCATAAATCCGATGTCGGCAGCCTGGCCCCGCTGATTCATCGTCTGTTGGAAAGTTAGTGCATGCATCGCCTGAAGAATTGGCGGGATTTGTCTCTTCGCGCCAAAGGGGTTTGCGTGGTGGCGATCCCAGCCACCGCGACGGTAGCGATTGCCTGCCTCTCCTATGCACTCGGAGGCCGCGCGACGTCGGCCGAAGAATGGGTCAATCACGCCCGCCAGGCTTGCCAGGAGATCCAGACAATGGAAACCCTCGATGCCCAGGCGAAGGCGGAAAGTCGAGCTTATTTCATCACTGGCGATGACCGGTTCACGCTCCGGTTGCAAGAAATCATTTCCAATTTTGATTCCGCCCGGCTGAGGCTGGTTGCACTTACCGCCGGCCGTGCCTCGCAGCAGACCCGTCTCGTTCAAATCGACTGGCTGGCGCGCCATTCCAATGCTTTGACGGCCGATGAGCTGCGTGCTCCCGTACGGGGCGCCGACCAGGAGCGCCGCCAGATAGAGACCTTGACCGAGGCCATGTTGAATGAAGAGAATCGGGTGCTCGATGACCGTTTGCGGCGTGCTGCCGGGTTACGCGCCGAAATTCAAACCATTTCCGCGGTCTGCGTTATTTTCGGGGTGGTCGGCGGAGTGGTCATCTCGATCCTTTTTGCGTCCGGAATCACGTTTCGGATCGAGAAACTCAAGGACAACGTGGCCAAGCTCGCCACCGGGGGGCGCCTGGATGAAATGCCTGAAGATCATGACGAAATAGGGGCCCTTACGCAAGGCGTGTTCAAAGCCTCTGAAATCCTCCGGCACGCCTTGCACGGCGTCGCCCGGGTCGATTCATCCGGCCGCTATCTGTCGTTTAACCGCACTTACGCGGTGCTGACGGGGCTCTCCGACCTGGCTCCTGCAGGCAGCCTGATAGAAACCATACACCCGCTGGATCGGGCGCACGTCGGCGAAGTCGTCGAAACCATGTTCTCCAGCGGGAGCGGCGAGACTGAGGCGCGCATCCCCATGCCCGACGGTTCCGTATCGGATGGATCGATTATGTTGCTGGCCGCCGGACATGCCCGCGGCGACGGATTTTATGTATTTTTACGCGATATCAGCTCCCAAAAGGAAACAGAAGCGCAGCTTATCCGCGCCAAAGATGAGGCCATCGCGGCTAATGCAGCCAAAAGCAACTTCCTCGCCAAAATCAGCCACGACATCCGCACCCCGCTGAACGCGATTTTGGGAGCGGCCGATCTGCTCTCGGGCACCTCGCTCGATCCTGACCAAGCGGATTATGTGGACATGTTCCAGCGCAACTGCCGGCGGCTGCTGGCCCTTATCAACGACTTTCTCGACTTTGGCCGCCTCGAAGCTGGCGCCCTGAAGGTGGACAATGCCCCTTATAAAGTCCGCCAAGCGGTGTACGACGCGGTTCACACTTTCGCCGAGACCGCCGCCCGGCAGCAGGTCGACCTCAGGCTGGAAATCGCCGAGAATGTTCCCGACTGGCAGCTGGGCGATCCGTTGCGCCTTCAGCAGGTGCTCATGAACCTGGTGAGCAACGCACTAAAGTTCACTGCTCGCGGCCGGGTGGACGTTCGGGGGCTGGTCGTCGCCGGTGAAGGCGACGGCCAGCTTCGCTTCGAGGTGTCCGATACCGGTCCGGGGATTCGTTCCGAGGATCAGGAGAAGATCTTTTCGCCCTTCACACAGTTGCCGAACCAAGACCTGGCGTCGCTGCCCGGCAGCGGCCTCGGCCTTACCATTTGCCGCGAACTTGTGCAGCTCATGGGCGGGGAGATCGGCGTGACGGGCGCAGTGGGCTCCGGAAGCACGTTTTACTTCAACATTCCGCTGGTCGCGGCCCGGCCCGGAGTAACCAAGCCGCCGGTCGCGCGTGCGCGCCGGCTTTCCCCAGGCTCTGCCAGCCTGGGGCTGCTGGTGGCCGAAGATGGAGAAGACAATCGCGCGCTGCTGCAGTATTACTTACGGGGCGAGCCAATCACCGTTCGTTTCGCCGAAAACGGCCAGCTGGCAGTGGATTTGGTTTTGGGCGGCGCCAAATTCGACTTGATCCTGATGGACCTGGACATGCCGGTGTTAGATGGCTACGCTGCCACCCGAGAAATTCGGAAATGGCAAGCCCGCCAAGGCATTCCACCGACTCCTATCATTGCCCTGTCGGCCCACGCTGTTGAAGAGCTGGTGCGCGCCAGTCTGGAAGCGGGCTGCAACATGCACTTGGCCAAGCCGGTTGAGCGTGCCGTCTTGATCGACACCCTTTATCGTTATACCGTTTCAGGCGAGGCCGTCAAGCTGGCCGAAGCCGTTGAACTCATCGGAGCCGTGAAACCAAAAGACCCGGTCGAAGAAACGGGCAACGAAGAGCTTGCTCCTGAAATCGCGGCGCTGGTTCCGCAGTATCTGGCCTCCAAGTGGCGCCAGATGGAAGAGGCTCAAGTACGTTTGCTGGAGCACGATTTGGAACCGGTCCGGCGTTTTGGCCATAATCTCCGGGGCACCGGCCGGGGCTATGGATTTCCGCCCCTCGAAAATATCGGCAAAGAGCTGGAAGCCGCGGCCGCTGCCTGCGAAGAGGCGCGCATATCCGAACAACTGGAGCGCTTGCGGCAGTTTTTGGACCAGGAATCCGTATCGGTTTAACGCTTAACCGCCATCAGCGCCATCAGCGCGAAATTCCCAGCTTCTTCATCTTCGACTGCAACGTGGTGCGTTTCATACCCAGCCGTGCGGCCGCCCTGTTAGGCCCGCCGACCACCCAATTAGATTTTTCCAGAACGCGCCGGATGTGATCGCGCTCGGCTTCCCGCAAGGTTACCGGCGCCGCCGCGCTGGGCACAGCGCGAAGTTCGGCAAGCGGAATTTGAAGGGCGGCGCCACGCGACAAAATTACTGATCGCTCGATCAGATTTTCGAGTTCCCGGACATTCCCCGGCCAGCCGTAGCGGACCAGAGCATCCAGGGCGTCGGAGGGTATGTTCTCCACTCGTTTATTCATGAGCCGCGAATACTTTTGCGTGAAGTAACGGACCAGCTTGGGAATATCGCCGGTGCGCTCGCGCAGGGGCGGCACCGAGAGTGGAAAGACGCTCAACCGATAGTAGAGATCGGTCCGGAACTGGCGTTCGCCGATCATTTGCACCAGATCGCGATTGGTCGCGGCCAGCAGGCGGACGTCGACCTGGATGGTGCCGGTTCCTCCCAGCCGCTCGAACTCGTGCTCCTGCAAGGCCCGCAGCAGCTTGGGCTGCAACTCGAGTATTCGTGCGGAACAGCCCGCCGGAGACAAGCCGTGATGATTGGAAAGAGGTCGTGGATGTCCAACTCCGACACCAGAGCGTTGGTGATCTCGAGCAGGACCTGCAGCCGGTCGCGCCCGCAGGAGCTGCATGATGTTGGGCCAGCGGTCTTCCCTCTGGACGTCGGGAACAACCAGCGGCTGCTGCTGCAGAAACACCCACCCGGAAGGCGACGCGTCAGAGAGTAGGCTCCAGGCCGGGTACATCCGGAGTTGAACCGGTGGTTGTTTTGAGGATATGGAGCCGCATGATATTGCGGGTGGGATCGTGCAGGATGAGGATCAGAAAGTCAAAGCGCAAGACGGCATGCAGACGGGCGGAAATGTCACGGAATAATGCGGCGAGGTCGCGGCGCTGCAGGATGGCTTGGGAGACTTCGAGTAGTGACCGGTAGGCGAGAGTTTCCAATCCGACCTTTTGAGCCGGCGTCGCTTCCCGGGGGAACTCGTGAAGGGCGCTGCGCCGAAAACCAGTATAACTTCGAGAAACTGCATGCCGCCAAGCCGGCCGATGCGCGGCGGGGGCTTAGAACAGTTCGCCGATTTCCTTCGCTACACCGCGCGCTTCCAGGTGAATCAATCCAGCATTCGAGCCCATCGGGCCCATCACAGCCAGCACAGCCTTGGGACCAGCCGAGTACACAAAGAGCACCCCATCGTCTCCTCGGATACTCACTTCCGATAGCGCTCCGGTAGCCATGCTTTCACTAATGCGCCGGCCCAGACCCGACGCTGCGGCCGCCATGGCAGCAACCCGGTTGGGATCTGTTCCATTGGACAGCGAATGAGCCACGGGCAAGCCTTCAATGGACGCGAGCAACACACCCCGCAGCTCCGGGATCGAATTGCGCAGTGTTTCAAGATGATTTTTCAAAGCTTCGTGTTTCACCATAAATTCTCCTAGCGTTCACGCTCGTTCCCTCGACTGCGACGCGAGGATCTCCCGGCGTACATCCCCGCGGTGCTGGATAAAATATCTGCACCGGTCACATCGATACTCGGGCTGATTTTTAGCTTCCAGTCGCGTTCCCCGCGCTGCTAGTATGATCGTTTGGTTAAGGCTCCGACTTTAGACTGTCCTTCCGATAAACACACTATTTTCTGCCCGGGTTGGCGTCTCCCATCCCCGCGGAGTAAGTCTTCACCCGCCCCAGTTTTGGGGTTTAAGTTCTGGGTACGGACGACCTTCGTGGGCCGCAGGCTAGCTCGCCAGTGCAAGGAAGTTCGAATCGGCTGTTACGATTACGGACCCATTGGACCTGCGAACAACGAGTCTAGGTTAAACTTCGCCCAGCTACGGGTATTCCGGCAAGACCTCAGCATTAAGTCAAGCCGGGGCACCAAGCCTGGCTGCGGGAGAAAGGTGGACTATTTCTCCAAATAGTACCGCCACACAGCGGCGGCGGCACGGAAATAGTTGGGCCAGCCGAACAACAAGTTTAGATGAAAGATTGGCGTCGAAAAGAAGCTTCAACGCGAGCGGCGCTCTCGGCCAGTTATGACGCAGCCGGTCGAAAGCCGCGCTCCAAGCGCACTATTTCAACACTTCTTCGATGAACGCCAGCGCGCGCTCGTCCTTGCTTTGTCCCAGCCAGAACATGGCCTGCTTACGGACTTCCGGGTTGCGATTCGTGCGCGCCACTTGAATCAGCAGCGGGACGCCCTGGCCGGCCGGCATCTGGGTCAGCGCGAAGACGGCCTTCTTCTTCACCTCAGTTTCCGGATCGTTGGAGATAGCGTCGTTGATGGCGGACTCAGCGATCTTTTGACCGGCCCGCTGCGCCAGCCAGAATAGCGCCTGTCCACGAACGTGGGGGCTCTTGTCGTTATGGGCGACAGCCACGAGAAGATTGAGCGCTTGCGGATTGTTCCTTTGCGCCAATCCGAAGGTCGCTTGCCGCCGAACCTGCTCCGGTTGGTTGGAAGCAACCAAGTCTTCGAGCGCCCGATCGGCAGCCGGATCAGCGTGCATCGCGATGGCGGACTCGGCCGATTCGGCGCGCCGGATCTGATCGCGCGCGGCACTGCTATTAATATCCTTCGCAATACCTTCCAATACCTTCACGCTCTCGGCGGCGTTCACGCCCGTCAGCCAAATAAACGGCAGGCCGCCCGCGTCCAGCTCGCATTCCGGGCTGAAACTGCGTATCTTGCCCACCTGGCGATTCTCTACTCGATACAACACCACCAGTTGCGTGGGGCCTTCCAGCTTGACGGTCTGGTTGCTCGAAACCACAACGGTGCGGCTGTTGTTCGACGGCTCGAGAAAGCACCCGCGCACGCTGTCGTTCCAGCAACACATCTGCCGGTCGCCGGGGATGATTGGAACAGCGTAACCGACCCACGCCGGCGAAGATTGCGAGTTCACGATAGACAGCAGCGTAGCTTCCAGCCCTCCCGCCGCCGCCCGCGTTTCCATGCGCGCGTTTTGAAGGTGTGGTTGTTGGACATCTGGTTGCTGCCCGAACGCAGAGCAGATGACAACCGAGGCCAGCAATGTCCCGCGTTTCATTTGTTCAACAGCTCCATCAGATAGTCCGATGACTCTTTGGAGTGCATCAGCCCGAGTTGATTGACGATCTGCTTCTTCATGTTTAAGTCCGTTTCTTTGCGCGCGATCTCGACCAGCGCCGCCGCATTGCCCTGTATGAACAGCGCATTGACGATGGCCTTCTTGTTCTCCGGATCGGTCTCCTGGGCGTACATCGACGCCAGCGCAATCCCAGTCTTACTGCGGCCCATCACGCCCAGTTGATTGATGGCGTAGCGGCGCAGCTCGGGATCTTTCTCGGTTTTCGCGAGCTCAAAAAGTTTGTCCGAATTTCCAGATACAAACAGCCCTTGAATAATGGCCCTTTTCACGTCCGGAGTCGTCGCACCCGGATAGAGCTGGGCCAGGTCAGCCGAGCCGCCGATGTTGCCTAACAACTGGATGGCTTGCACCTTCAATTCAGGATTCGATTCCGACTTCGCCACTGCCAGCAGGTTGTCGCGGCTGCCGGTCACCATGAAGCTGTTCAAGACAGACCGTTTGACCGACACATCGTTGGTGCCCTTGTACACATCCAGCAGCGTCTGCAAGTTGTCGCGCCCGCCGTAAATGCCCAGGTACTCGATCGCTTTCGCTTGCAGATCGGGATTGGAGCCGCCCTTGGCGATATCGGCCAGCAGATCGCGCGATTTTTGCGAACGATTTTGCGCCAGTACGAATAGAGCGCGTTCCTTGAGCTTGGGCGAGTTGCTGCTCTTCAGCAGTTTCTCGAGCATTGGAATGCTGCGCTCCGGATCGGTGTTCATGAGGCTGTTCAGCGCCAGCAGCTTTAGATCCTCGTCGGTGGCCGATTCTGGCGATACCGGCGTTCCTCGTTGCTGCTGAACCTCCACTTGCAGCGCCTTAGCATCGTCCAGCCAATGGCTGCTCGGATAGCTCTTCTGCAATTCGGCCAGGCTAGCGAGCGCATCGTCGCGGCGCCCCTGCTTGTTCTGCGCATAGGCGCGCCAGTAGAGGGCTCCATCGGCCCGCGTGCCTTTGTTCTCGATCACGCGATTAAATTCCTCAACAGCCCGGTCGTACTCTTTGCGATCCAAATAAGCTTTGGCCCGGTGGTAATACTGTTCGTCACGATCCTGCTGCTGGCGTGCATTGCGCGCGATGTCCCGGGCGCGGCGGGCCTCCTCGCGGGCCGCGTCTCGCGCCGAATCCTGAAACGCCAGGAGCGGGAGGTCGGCAAGGTCGGGTGGCAGCGGCGGAATCGCTGCCCAAGCACCGATCGCCGGCATGGGTGGCAGCGGCGGTGACGGCGGCCACGGAGCAGCCGGGGCGCTTGGAGGAGTTGGCGGGGGCCAAGGCGTTTCCTGGGCCAACGCCAGCGCGCCTGCCGCGGCGATCATTCCTGAAATCAAAATCCGGCCACCTGTAAAAAACGATCTACAAACCTGAGTCATGTCAGTCTTCCTTTACAACTTTTTCCCTTCTTTATCTTTTCGGGCAACGGGCTCGCTCTCCTGCTCGCGCGCCTGCGACCCAAGTACTCGCACTTTGAACAACAGACCGCGCTCCTGAATCTGCTGCCGCAAGTCATCGAGCTGCTGATTTGAAACTTCCGATGGGCTGTGTGCGATCTCCATCAGGACAGTCTCGAGGTCGTCCAACACGCTGGCGACGCCCTTCTCACCGGTCGACGCCGCGGTTTGCCGATAGAGGCGATTGTCATCCAATAGATCGGCCGCCATCTGGCGTTCATCGGAAATGTCGAGCTTGCCCTTGCCTTCGGGCGCGTTGCTCAATTCGGCCAGCACCATCTGCGACCGTTCCAGGTGATCTCCCACGGCCACCAAAAGAATTCGCTCGCGAATTTGCTGGTTGCTCACTGCCACAGTGGCTGGCCTACCCGGGCGCTGCGTCCGATAAGACAGCCGTCCCGCCAAAAAAGCACCTATCACCAGCACTGCCATGGCGGGCGCCCAGATCCACCAATGCATAAAGTTGCGCCCGGGCCGATGGCCGACCCGCTTCTCAATACGCTGCCAGACCTGGCTGCCATATTCGGGGCCACGCTCGGGAACGGGCGCGGAGTCCACCGTGTTGAGCACCCGCTGCAATGCTCGAAACTCGTCGCGGCACGTTTCGCACTCCTCGAGATGACCCTCGATCGCCGCGCTCTCGCCCGACTCTCCGTAATAAAAAAGCACTAACTGCTCTTCGCCAATATGATTCATCTTGCTGCACTCACCACCGGTTCCAGGCTCCTGCGGAGCTTCTGAACCGCTCGAAAAATGCTGTGTTTGGTTGCATTCGTGCCCGTGCCGAGGGTTTCGCCAATCTCATCGATCGACAGGCCCTCGAAGTGGCGCAGCACGAACGCGGTTCTTTCCTGCGCGCTCAGCTCGTTCAAAGCTTCATTCACCCGCTCCTGCACCTGGCTGCTGTATAAGATCCGGTCCGGTCCCGGGGTGTTGACCGGGAGCGTTTGCAGGATGTCCCTTTCGTCGGCTTTACCGCGCTCGCGTTTGTCTTCGTGACGCTTTCGCATCCGGATCAGGTCCAGCGAATAATTGGAAGCGATGCGGTACAGCCAGGTCGAAAAACTGGAGCGGGCTTCGTATTTGCCCAACTGGCGATAGGCCCGCAAAAAAGTCTCTTGCACTACATCCTCGGCGTCTTGTTCGTTTCCAGTCATGCGAAATGCCAGACGAAAGACGGCGCGACTGTGCTGTTCGACCAGCAGGCGGAACGCGTCGCTGTCACCGGACTGCGCTCGCTCGACTGCGCCGCCGGCTTCCACTTCCATCCGTCCTTTAGACTACGGTTTTTCCAACGGGTTAGGCCAATCGACGGGATATTATAGGGAGGCGCATGGAACTCAAAGTGACTGAAAAATCAGGCATTCACTTTGTCGAAGGTCCGCCTGGTCTGCCGCTAATTAGAAGTGTCGACGACGCTACCCTCGTGGTGGAGGCATGTTTCTCACATCGGGTCGCGCTGCCCAAGTGTTCCACTCCTCCGCGGCCGCTCGTGAATGGCTGAGCCGGCCGTGAAGAAAGGCCGCTACTTCGCGTATTGTTTGTACAGCTCCGCGATGTGCGCGCCGGCCGCGTCCCCAGAGTGAATCACCACCCGCCAGCGGAAGCGCAGCGACCCGCCTGTATCAACCGTCCAGTGGCTCTCCGGCAGGCTCTCGTCAAAGGCGTGCTGGCCAAACGGGTCGAGCGCGAATAGTCCATAGTCCCGGGAGTGCCAGTAAGTGGGATGCCTGGGATTGGACGGATGATCGAAGATCGCGACACCCAATTGCTCGCCCTCCAGCGTTCCGAAATAATCCACCCAGTTCGAACGCTTTCCCCAGACGTTTTTCATCCCCTCGGAGCCCTCGGCGTTCACCATTTTGCCGCTGCCATTCTTCTCGGCCAGCGCGTCCGCGAGCCGGATTGCAAAGGCGCCTTCTTTGGTGTCGCCGAATACGACCTTCTCAGGAGCGTTCAGGGTGATGTCGAAGTCGATTATCCGCAGCGCGGGTTTCGATGAAAACGTCATCACACGGTCTTCACGCAGAATCGTCTTGCCGTCTGGGCCATTCCAGTTCATGATCGCCTTAACTATCGCCGACCCCCCGGCTCCAGACTCCAGCTTGGCGCTTTGCACGACAATGGTGCCCTTGTTTGGCGGTTTGTAGGACGGATCGTTTTCCCAAAACTTGACTCCGTTGACGTCGTCGTAGGAAAACCAGAGTCCCGTGTGGTGGACGTGGTCGCGGCTTTCGCCCTCCACCTTTTCCATCGGAAAGTGGCGCGTGACAATCTTCCCCGACCCCGAGCGCAGCGGCGCCAGGTAGGGCTTATGGGATTCCACGCCGTAGTGAAAAGTCGTAAACGGCTGGCCATCCAGGTCGATGTCGATCTTATCCGCTGCCCAGCCCACCAGCGGGGCAAGCAGAAGGATGGAAAGTCCACGCAGCGTCATAATGGGTCCATTGTAGCCGGACGCGGCGGCCTGCGGCTTGCTATGATGTACCTGGAGGTTGTTCCATGGGTCCCGTCGGTGTGCAGGAGATGATCGTTATCTTCCTGGTCGCCCTGGTCCTTTTCGGCCCCAAGAAACTGCCGGAACTGGGCAAGACGATCGGAAAAGCGATCACCGAGTTTCGCCGCGCTCAGAGCGAACTCAAATCCACATTCGAAAGCCACATGCGAGAGTTGGAAAAGGAAAACGAGTCTATCAAGGAAGTTACGCGCAGCTATACCAACGAGATTTACAACCACTATAACGAGTACGACTCCTCCTATCACGATTCGGGCAATTACACCGAGTCGGGCCAAATTACTGCAGCAAATCCACCCACTGTAAGCGAACCCGCACCTCAGGGCGCCGAATCGACCGTGTCTCAAGAGGCACCTGTGAATGGAACCGTGCCGCGGACGAGCGCGCCGGTTACAGAATCCGAGCAAGCCGCGGCTACTCCGCCGGCGACGCCGGAATCCCATTCGGTGTCTAGCTAGGACGAAGAAGATTTAAGACAGCATGGACGACGAAAAGCAGGGAGGAGTGCCTCCTTCGGGCGGAGAATTGCCGCCCGATTTCAACAATCCGACCGTGGAGGGGACTCCGACCACGGCCCTGGTCGAAACACGCCCTGCTCAGCCGCCGGCCCTGCCGCCGCGGCCGCCCGCGCCCCCTACCGAACCCGAGGATGAAGAAGAAGGCGGCATGCTCCGCATGTCCTTCATGGAGCATCTGGAGGAACTGCGCTCCCGCATCATCAAGGCGCTGTACGGCTTGGTGGTCGCGTTCGTCGGCAGTCTTATCTATGCCGGACAGCTCTGGGACATCATCAGCGATCCGGCCGTAGAAGCACTCAAACACCTCAAGGTCGAACCGCCGCAGCTGGCCCAGCTTACGCCCATGGAAAGCTTTTCCATCATATGGGTAAAGCTGCCGTTGTTGTGTTCGGTCTTCATCGCCTCGCCCTGGATTGTCTGGCAAGTCTGGTCCTTCATTTCGCCGGGACTTTACAAAAAAGAGCGCCGGTGGGCCATGCCGTTCGTGCTGCTCACCGCTGGATTGTTCATCACCGGCGGTTTGTTCGCCTATTTCCTGGCCTTCCGTTTCGGCCTCGAATTTCTGCTCGGCATCGGCATGAGCAACAATGTGCGTCCGGTGGTCTCAATCACCGAGTATTTCGACCTGTTCGTCAACGTGACTTTGGGCGTCGGGCTGGTTTTCGAACTGCCGGTTTTGATCTTCATGCTGACGTTGCTGAGGATCTTGTCGCCGCGCTTCCTGATGCGCCACTCCCGTTACGCGATCCTGATCATCGTCATCGCCGCCGCCATCATCACTCCTACCCCCGACGTCTTCAACCTGATGCTGTTCGCGATTCCCATGTGCGCGCTCTATTTCGTGGGGGTATTCGTCAGCTACCTGCTGGTGCTGAAACGCGAAGGCCGGCAATTCCCGTGGAAGAAGGCGCTGCCGTTCATTTTGATCGCAGTATTGGTGATAGCCGGCATTTCTGCCGCGATCATGTACTTCCACCTGCACTTCATCCGGCACTGGCCGTTTTTGACTAAGTAGGGTCGCCGCCCTAGGCCGGGGCCGACGCTCACCTCGGCCCTACCAACAGAGCCAGACTGGGGTCCGGCGCAGACGTGGGCGTCTGCCCCACCCGGGCGTCCGCCACACTTCTATTTCTTGAAAAACCACAGCCAGAAATACTGACCGCCCGCCCCATGCCGATAGCGTGGATCAAAGCCGCAGCGGTAAGCCATATCCACTGCCTGGCGCTCGGAGAACGGCACTCCCAACCAGGTGTCGTCGGGCCGGGTTTGAAGAGTGCTGTCGCCCTGCACCTGAAACTTGAACAATGCCCCGGGGCGAAGCAGGCGGTGGACCTCACGAACGTAATTCTCGATCACCTCTCGGCTCGGAATATGCTGGAACACGATCGAAGAAAATGCGAAATCGAATTCTTGCTCCGGAACAACCCCGAGATCTTTGCCGTTGTTCTGATACACGAAGGCGTGGGGATGCCCGCGCAGTGCCTCCGCCGCTTGGCGAACCATTTCACCACTGACGTCTACGGCGTGCACTTCGCCGAAGAGTTTGGCGAGCGCTCTGGTGACACGTCCGGCTCCGCAACCGATCTCCAGCACCCGCATGTCGGCAGGCGGCTTGCCCTGACAGATGTTTCCCATATCGGTCAGGATCTCCTCGGCCACCGTCCTTTCGCCGGATGCAAAGAACTCCTCGTCGGTCCATTGCGTGTTGGCGGTATTTACGTAGTGGCGGGCGTTCTCGCGGGCGCGCTGGTCCCAATCGGCGCGCATTTTTTCCAGTTGCTGTTCGGGGCTCATTTCAGCCATCGGCAGGGGCCTATCCATTTTGGCATACAGTCCCGGCCCCGCTAACCCGAGGCGGCCAGAAATCGTAAAAGTACTGGGACTTTAGTGGTTTACGGACAGCCTCTACCTATTGACCTTCCCCTCTATCTCGGATAGATTGTTGGAGGCACTCTTGTGAATGGAACTTCTGTGGAACAACGAAAGGCGAGGCGCTTCGAGCTGAAGTTGCCTCTGGAATTGGTCCGCAGCGGCGCTGAAGCCCTTTCCGAGCGCGGTGAAACAAGGAACCTCAGTTCCGTCGGAGTCCTCTTCCAATCCGGCGCGAGTCTTCGAATCGGAGATGCGGTGGAATACATGATTACGCTGCCGGCTTCAGCCGGCGAGCAGGATGGCGTGCGTTTGCGCTGCCTGGGCAAAGTGGTGCGCTACGGCAAAGCGGCGGAAATCGCGGCCACGCTCGAACGCTACGAATTCGTCCGCATAGCGAAACTGATGTAGGCTGGGCGACGGATCAGCGCGCTTCCGGTAATACCGCCGGCAGCACCGCCCTCCGCTCTACTCGACCGCTCCGCGCCTCTCCAATCGAGACATGATTCACCTCCAGCGTGGTACCGAGCGTCTGATCCAAGGCAATGCGCGCGCTGCTATAGGAATCCAGCGCCGCTACCTCGGCTGATTGAGCCGTGATCAGATCCCGCTGCTGCAACGTTACGTTGTAGGGAATGGAAGCGCCCAGACGAAACCGCTTTTGCTCAGCGTCCAACAGCTGCTGCTGCAACTGGCGATTCTGTACGGCAGCCTCATAACGCGACCGGGCTTGTTGCAGCGCGACGACATAGTTGCGGACGTCCACCTCCACCTGGTTTCGATCCTTGCGCGTGTTGAGCTGCGATTGCCGCAGCTGGAGCTGATCGATAGCTTGATCGGCCAGCGCTTGCCGGTTCCCGAGCGGCCCCTGGTAAAACGCGCCAATACGGTTAGTGGGGAAATTCCGCCGGAAAACCTCGCCCAAGGCCGTGCCGATGCCGCCGACAAAGTACCGGTCCGCGGTTTCCACTTGGCCGTTGGTCACGACGGTCCGGGGTACGCCCGCCAAGCCTGCGTTGGTTTCCGCGCCGAATACCTGCAGATTCGGAAGCACGCCGTTGCGGGTACCTAGAGTGGACACCTCAGTGGCTTTGTCATTGGCTGCCTCCGCCGCCAGATCGCTGCGATTCGCGAGCGCCTGTTTCACCATCGCCTCCATCGGCGGCAGTTCCTCGCGAGCGGGGATTTGGAGGGGATCGACCGGCACGACCCGAGCGCCGGCCAGGAGCGGATCAGTAAGACCCGTCCGGCTCAGCAGGTTCTTCAGCGCCACCTCCTGCTGTCTGAGACTGGCTTCGGAATCTACTACCGCCTGCTGGCTGATGACGGCCTGTGCCTGGGCATTGATCAAGTCCGTAGGCGCAACCGATCCGATGTTGACCTCCCGGTTCACGTCGGCAAGAAACGTTTGTGCTACTTCGGCCGCGTTCCTCTTTGCTTTCAGGTCTTCATAATCGGCAGCCAGCCCATAATACTGGTTCAAGACCTGGCTGACAATCGCGATCACTTGCGTCTTGAAGTTCAAGTCGGTAGTGCTGAGGTTCATTTTGGCGACGGTGATGGTGCGCGCGTTGACTGCCACACCGAACCCGCGCAGCAGATTATGTTGCGCCCCTACCGAGACGTTCGGAGCCACCGAAGGATTTAGTACATCGCTGGGGGAATTCTCATTGAGGTAATGCTCGTTGTAGTTCACCGAGACGCCGCCGCCGCTGAGAAAACCCTCCTGTAAACTTCCGGTGAATACGTGCGTGCTGGAGATGAGGTTCGTGGTCAGGCTCTGCACCACGTCCGGCTGTGGATTGCTGGTGTGCGCGAAGCTGGTGGTCTCCTGCACGGTCGGGTCTAATGTCTGCGTGACGGGACCGATCTGAGTGATGCTGGCATTAACCGTCCGATTATTATTCCCCCCGGCGCCCGCAATACTCACTCCGGCAGCCGCCTGACTGCCCAGGACGCCTTGCCCGCTGGCTACGCTGAAGGCCTGCGAGGCTGTGCTGGGCACGCCCGGTAAAGCGCCGCCTGCTTCCGCGCGCTCCACCTGCCAGGTGGCCAGAAGCGGGTTATAGCGGCTCACTTCCAGATCGATATTGTTTTCGAGCGCCAGCGCAATCGCATCCTGAACGGTTAGATAAAGCGTCCCGGCTCGCATCAGTTCGCGAAAACGGTCGGAGTTTCGAATCCGGACCGGTGGAACCTCCGGTGCCAGGTATGGCCGCACCACGACGGGCGCGTGGGGCCGGACCGGCTCGATGTCTTGACCGGACAAAGGCCAGGTTACGCTCGCTAGCGTCAGGCCTGCCGCCAGGCATTTACGAAGGGCGCCGATCATTGGCCGCCTCCTTTCGGAGCGCCTCGCTGGGGCAGGTCCGGGGGCAGTTCGGAGGGCCGTGAGATTTGCCCCTTCAGCGCTTCATCGATCGAAACGTGGTTCACGTCCAGCGTAGTCCCCAGCGCCTGATCGAAGGCAATGCGCGCATGAGTATAATTCGCCAGCGCCTGCACTTCACTGCTCTGAGCGGTGGCCAAGTCGCGCTGATCCTGAATCACCTGGAAGGCCGTTGCGGCGCCCAGCGAGTATCTCTTCTGATCGGCTGCCAGCGTCTGATCCTGAAGCTCCCGCGATTTTACCCCCGCCTCATAGCGGGCCCGCGCTTGCTGCAACCCGATCACTGCGTTTTGCACATCCACCAGAACCTGGTTGGTATCCTTCTGCAGGTTCAGTTGATTCTGGCGAAGTTCCAGCAGGCTGGTCACGTAGTCCGATTGCGCCGCGCGGTTGCGCAGCGGGATGTTGAGCGAAAAGCCGGCCGAATAATTGGGGTAGTTCCGCCGGGCTATCTGCGCCAGAAGGTTCCCGTAGCCGCCCGCCAGATAGGGGACGCCGGCCTCCAGCGCGCCCAGTGCCGTGAGCTCGCCGCTTAACCCGTTATTGGTCAGCTCGGCAAAAGCCTGTAAGGTGGGTTTCAGCGAATTCTTGATGCCCACCAGGTTCAACTTGTTGCTCTCGATATTGATGCGCGCCTGCTCAATCTCTGTCCGGCCGGCCAGCGCCTGGTTGATCAGATCCTGAATAGGCCGGATCTCGTCCGTGGCTGGTATAGTGGCAATTTTATCCAGCGGTACGACATGTACGTTAGCCAGCCCGGCTTGCTCAATGCCGGTCCGCACCAATTCGTTTTTCAACACCGTTTCCTGTTGCAGCAGGTTGGTCTGCGCGATGGTAAGATCCTGCCTGCCGGCGTAGAGCTGGGCTTCGGCGCGGGTGATTTCAATCTCCGCCATAGCGCCGAACTGGACTTGCTTCCGGTTGTCCTCCAGAAGTTGTTCGGCGGCTCGCACCTCTTCCTGGCGGGCGCGAACGTCTTCGTCGAATGCGACCAAGTCCCAGTACAGGTTTAGGGCGGCCGATACCGTCGTAATGACCTGCTGTTTGAATTGCAAATCGGTCACCTTCGCGTTATTCTTCTGAACGCGGATGTTCCGGCCGTTGACCGCGGACCCGAATCCCTGCAACAGGTTTTGAGTGATCTGGAGATCCATCGAACCGGAGGTGTACGGATCCAAGCTGAAGTATTGGCTGTTTACATGGACGTGGGTGCTCGAGTAAGTTAATTGCGCGGTTAGGCCGAAGTCCCAATTCTGAGCGTATTGGTATTGATAACTGCGCGTATCCTGGATGAGTGCCGTGGTTCCGGTCAGTATGGTGTTGCTTTGGGGGATGGTCGCGTGCTGAAAGTTCGCAAAAGCCAACACAGTGGGGTCGAGGCTCGGGATCAGCGGCCCTAGCTGCGTTACGATCCCTCCACCCGAGCTTACGCCCGCGCCGGATGTAAGGCTGGCGCCGGTCGGGTTTAGGCTCACGCCTTGCAGACTCACGCTCTGCGGCCCCGGCGCAACCGCCGAGCCGACATTGCGCAGAGCGCCGCCCGCCTGGGCGCGTTTCAGAACCTCTTTTGCCAGCAGCGGTCCGTAGCGCTGGACTTCCACGTCGATATTGTTCTCAATAGCCAGCGCGACCACGTCCGGCGCCGATAGATAGAGGTTCCCCGCCCGGATCAATGAGTCCAGCCGCGACGAATTCGTTACGCGAATGGGCGGGACGCTGCGAGGCCGATACGGATTCAATAGCCAGCCTAGCCGTCCGCTGGCCGGCTCGACCGCGATCTCATTCTGGGCAAATCCACGGGCGACGAGGAGCAGACAGATAGCCAAGGTTACAAAGGGTTTGATCATAGGATTGAGGACGCTCTTTCCAGTATCAAGCAGAAATACGGAATTTGGGGAGCACTCGATCCGGGATTCTTCGCCGGTTCGGCGGAGTCAGGACAATTATGGAGGCGAAACTATTGAATTGAAGCCGTTTTACCCATCTCGGGGGAGGCGAGCGCGCTCTTTTCGGTCCGCAGAGCCCATTTTTCGACCATTCCACGCACGGCTCCCGCATACGCATCCAGATCCATGGGCTTGTTTACCCATTCGCGGGCTCCCATGGCCAGCGTGCGCGCCTTCTCCGCTTCGTTCCAGGACGAAGTGAAAACCACCACGGGAGGGCTCTGGGGATGATATCGCGCCAGAACTTCGTGACCTGAAATGTCCGGCATATTCAAATCTAAAATAACCAGCGCCGGTTTGAACTCCGGATCCGCCAACATGAGCAGCGCCTGCAGGCCGTCTCTGGCGATCCGCAGTCTGATGGGCATCTCCGTCAAGATTTGCCTCGTGAGGAGAACATCTCCAACGCTATCCTCTACGAGAAGTACGTCAGCATCCTTCATACGTATCCTTGGAAGGCGCTGGCACACTTTTCCGCCGCCTTCGTTAATGGATTGCAACAGCTGGAAAATTGTTTCATGGTTTTATTTTTGTACCTGACCTTTCTGTCCCGCACCCCCCACGATGGCATAATCGCTCCATGCGGAGAATTTTCGCCGGTTTTACCGTCCTGGCCTGTTTGGGCGCCGTAGGTATCGCGCAAGATAAGAAACCCGCCAAGAAGCCGGGCTTGCCTCTGAAACCCGAACGCAAGATCGAATTCTCCGTGGACGAAGGCTCCTGGCTCTCGCTGAGCGTCTCGCCAGACGGCCAGACTATCCTCTTCGATCTGCTGGGCGACCTCTACACCGTGCCGATCTCCGGAGGCGAAGCCACCCGCATCACCAGCGGCCTGCCCTTCGACAGCCAGCCGATATTCTCGCCGGACGGCAAGCTGATCGCTTTCACCAGCGATCGCGACGGCAGCGACAATCTCTGGATTGCCAAGGCCGACGGATCCGATCCCAAGCAGCTCAGCAAGGACAAAGACGGCGATTTCATTTCGCCCAGCTGGACCCCGGACGGCGAGTACGTGCTGGTCTCCCGCAACCAGCAGGGCCTGGGCACGCACGAAATCTGGATGTACAACATCCACGGCGGTTCCGGCGTCCAGGTCACCAAGACGATTCCAGCCGGCTCGACCCCTGCCAATACGACGCCGCAGCAGCGCCTTAATTTTCTGGGCGGCGTGGCTTCGCGCGACGGCAAGTACTTTTACTACGCCCGCCGCACCGGAAGCTTCAGCTACAATGCCACTTTCCCACTCTGGCAGATCGTGCGCCGCGACCGCGCCACAGGTGACGAAGACGTTCTAACATCGGCGCCCGGCAGCGCCTTCCGCCCGGTTCTCTCGCCTGATGGTAAGCAGCTTGTCTATGGCACGCGCTTCGACACTGAAACGGGCCTGCGCATCCGCGACCTGGCCACTGGCGCCGATCGCTGGCTGAAATACCCCGTGCAGCGCGACGACCAGGAATCCCGTGCCACCCGCGACGTCCTGCCTGGCTATGCGTTCACACCCGATGGCAAAGAGCTGGTGGTTTTCTATGGCGGCAAGATTAATCGCGTGCAGGTGGCGACTGGCGAATCGACGGTTGTGCCGTTTCAGGCGCATGTCACGCTCGATCTGGGACCCGAGTTGAAGTTCGCTTCCAGGGTTGAACAAGGTCCGGTCCATGCCCGACTGATTCAAGGGCCGGTTCAGTCACCCGACGCCAAACGCCTGGTCTTTTCTTCGCTCACGCATATCTATACGCTGGATATCCCGGCCGGGAAACCGGGACGCCTGACCACCGGCGATGCGCGCGAGTACGAGCCGGTCTGGTCGCCCGATGGACAGTTCGTGGCCTACGTCACTTGGTCGGACCAGGGCGGCAATATCTGGAAAATGCGTGCCGATGGCCGATCACAGCCGCAGCGCGTCACGACCGTCCCCGGCTACTATCAGGATCCGGCCTGGACGCCCGACGGTTCACGGATCGTTGCGCTGCGAGGCTCCACGCGCGACCGCGAAGAAGCGCAAACCGGATTCGGCGGCCAAACGGGTCTGGATGTCGTCTGGATTCCGAGCGGCGGCGGCGAGCCTCAGCTCATCGTGCCCGCCCGCGGAGTCGGTAAGCCGCATTTTACTCACGATAACGAGCGCGTTTACGTCTACTCGCCGCAAGGCCTGCAATCCTTCCGCTTCGATGGGACGGATCGCCGCACGCATCTGAAGGTGGTCGGCAAGAATCTCACCCAGGCGCCTCAACCGCCGGCCGCGCGCGACGTCCGCATCAGCCCCAACGGCAAACAAGCGCTGGCGCTGGTAAACGATCAGCTCTATCTGCTGGATGTTCCCGTAGCCGGGGGCGACGCGCCCACCATCAACGTCAGCTCGCCCGCGGTGCCTCTGAAGAAGCTAACCGATATCGGCGCCGATTCGTTCGCTTGGGCCGACGACGGCCAGACCATCACCTGGTCGCTCGGGTCGTCTTACTTTCGCCAGCCGGTCGCCAGTATTACTTTCGATGCCCCCGCGCCGGACGCGGATGATGGCGCCGAGAAGACGGCCGAAAGCAAGCCCGCCCGCGAAAAGCCTAAGTTCGAGGAGATTGCCGTCGACATCGAAGTCCCGCGCCACACGCCCACCGGCACTGTCGTGCTGCGCGGCGCGAAGGTCATCACTATGCGGGGCGATGAAGTGATCCTCGATGCCGACATCGTCGTGACGGACAATCGCTTCGCCGCGGTCGGCAAGCGCGGATTGGTGGCCTTTCCCGCTGGCGCCCGGGTCATCGATCTGAAGGGCGCAACCATAATGCCCGGCATCGTCGACGCTCACGCCCACTGGACCGAAATCAAGCGCGGCGTCCTGGATCTCGAGAGCTGGCCGTTCCTCGCCAATCTGGCTTACGGCGTGACCACCGGCCGCGATCCGCAGACCGGTACCAACGATACCTTCGCGTATCAGGATTTGATCGATACCGGTGACGTTCTGGGCCCGCGCGCATTCTCCACCGGCCCGGGAATATTCTCGAGCAACGACTTTCAATCCTACGAAGACACGGTGGCGGTGGTTACGCGCTACAAGAAGTATTACCGGACAAACACCGTGAAGTCCTACACCGTCGGCAATCGGAAACAGCGCGAATGGGTGGTGCAGGCTTGCAAGGAAAATCAGTTGATGCCGACCACCGAAGGCGCGCTCGACCTGAAGCTCGATCTCACGCACGCCATCGACGGTTTCAGCGGCAATGAACACGCGCTGCCGATCGTGCCCCTTTATGCCGACGTGATCAACACCTTCGTGAAATCCGGCATCACTTATACGCCGACGCTGCTGGTGGCGTATGGCGGTCCATGGGCTGAAAATTATTTCTACGAGACCACTGAAGTTCATGACGACGCCAAGATGCAGCGCTTCATGCCGCACAATATCCTCGACACCAAGTCGCAGCGGCGGCCCTGGTTTCGCAAAGAGGAACAGGTTTTTCCGAAATTGGCAGCTTCAGCGGCAAAGATCGAGCATGCCGGCGGCCGGGTTCTAGTCGGCGGTCACGGGCAGATCCAGGGATTGCAGTGTCACTGGGAGATGTGGGCGCTGCAAAGCGGCGGGCTCACTAACATGGAAGTGCTGCGCGCCGCCACGATTCATGGCGCCGAAGCGATCGGATACGGCCAGGACTTGGGCAGCATCGAGCCCGGCAAGCTGGCCGACCTGATCGTGCTCAACAAAGATCCGATCGCTGACATCCACAACACCAACTCGATCCGCTATGTGATGAAGAACGGCGAGCTGTTTGAAGGCGATACGCTGAATCAGGTATGGCCACAGCAGAAGCCGCTGCCGGAACTCTGGTGGTCGAAGTCTAAGCCTTAGAAGTTTGCTGAAAAAATCGTTCACAGGTCAGAGACCTGCGCCACGTGGGCATGTAAGTCACTGGTCTGTTGTTGTGGGGCAGGTCCCCGACCTGCCGAGGTGAAAGAACATTGATCCGCATTGATATCATAATTCTCATGAAGCCAGGTCTGTTGCTGCTCGCCGTGGGTCTCGCGAGTTGCTCGTCGCCTCCCGCAAATGATAAGCAAAATAAGAAAGTGTTCGCTCCTCCCCCCATGCATTTCACGGCCACGAATACATCCAATTCCGTGGCGAAATATGTCGAGCTGGTTGGATTTCGGATCAATGAACGAAAGCCGGGCCAGTTGCAAATTCAGTTCGGCGTCGCCAATCACTCCGAGGCGGATATCGGCGATGTCAAGATGGTTATCAACCTGGGAACTACGGCCGCCAAGCCGGGCGACCCGCCACTGATCACGTTTCCGGCCGGCGTATCCAAGCTTGGTCCCTCCGACCTGAAAGATGTCACGGTCGATGTTCCCACCAAGCTGCGCGTCTACGAACTGCCGGACTGGCAGTTTCTGAAAGCCGACTTCCAAATCACCGAGCCGCAGTAGTAGCATGGTCAGAAACGCCCCAGCGATTGTGGCAAAACTGATCTCTGGTGCGTCGCCTGCCTGTGTCGAGTTCGAAACTTACAAGTTGGAACGAAACGTGCCTGCGGTTTCACCGACAATCCCGCGTCCGACTCGCCGGCGGCGTTTCCAAACCAAAGGAGCTCTAGTGGTCCCGAAAACCAGTTTCATTTCTTGTTGTGGATTTGTCCTCTTGCTTAGCTTGACCTCGTTGCTGAGTGCCGCGCCCAGGCTCGGGCTCGCCCAGACCGCGCTTACCGTGTCGATCGTGCCCGGACAGAACGGAACGGCGCAGTCCATTGACGCCTCCAACCTGGGCGATGGCACGCTGAATCTGAGCGTTACTTCCTCGGTCTCCTGGTTATCGGCCAGCATCGGAGCGCCGCATGCATGTTCGTTAAAGGGCAACTGCATTCCCGTTCAAATTGCGTTACAGACCTCGGCGCTCACAGCGGGCGTCTACACCGGAACCGTCACTGTGAGCGATCCGAACGCGGTGGATGCTCCACAGTTTGTGACCGTCACAGCGCTCGTCGGCGGCGATGTACCGGCCAAGCTTGAATACTATGTTCCACCCAATGGATCGGCCTCGACCACTTTCACCACCGGTGGGCCCGCGACCGCGACCGTCAGCAACAATACCCCCTGGCTCGCGATCGCTGTCGACGGCGCGGGCAGCTTTGCGTTCGGCACGCCGGTTCCTTATACTGTCACAGCCGCGGCGCAAAACGGGATGGCCACCGGCGATTACAACGGAAGTGTTGCGATCAGCGGTTCGTCGTTTGCGCCGGACAATAAATCCATCGCGGTTCTGTTGCATGTCACTACGCAGCCCATCTTGCAGCCGAATCCGACTACCATCGCGTTTCGAATTGCTCAGAGCGCCAATAAACAAACCGATTACGTGGTGACTTCCAACGGCGGCCAGGGCGCGCTCACCATTTCCGGCGTGACAGCCAGCGCTTCGTCCGGAACCTGGCTCAGCGCGCAAACCGTTTCGGGCAACGCCTCGCTGGTCAGCATCGTGGCCGATCCTACAGGACTTTCGCCGGGTGCATATCAGGGCACCGTCACGATCGCCAGCAACGCCGCCAACAGCAGTGTAATAGTTCCGGTTCAGCTCAACGTTGTGGCGCCGACAGCGCCGGTCTCGGCGGCGGGCGGAGTCGTAAATAACGGCACATTCGCCGGTGGTGAGTCGCTGGCTCAAGGCGACATTGCCGCGCTATTCGGGGATCAGTTGACTTACGGCGATCCTCAACAGGCCAGCAGTCTTCCTCTGCAGACCAGCCTCGGCGGTACGCAGGTGCTGGTGAATGGGCAGCCGGCGCCAGTGTATTATGTGTCGCCCGGTCAGATCAACTTCGAGATTCCCATCGATGCTGCAACCGGTGACGCCACCGTCCAAGTAGTCCGGAACAGTCAAGCCGGCAATATTGCTTACCTGAACATTCAGCCGAGCGAGCCGCGCTTCATCACCAATGGCGGGACGTACGCAATCATGACCACGCCAAACGGAACGCTCACCGGCATCCCCAGTCACCCTGTGACCGGGGGCGATGTTGTGGTGATCTATACTATCGGCCTCGGACCGACGTCGCCGGTGGTTCCATCGGGCACGGCATCGCCCACCAGTCCGCTGGCTGTGATCGATCCAACGACGGTTGAGGCGTGCTTTGGTAATAACTCGCCTTTCTCGCCCGCTCCCTGCGTAAACCCCCAGTTCGTCGGACTCACGCCGGCATTTGTCGGCCTCTACCAGATCAATCTCGCCATTCCGCAGGGTATGGCATCGGGAAATGTGCCATTCTCTTTCACGGTGAATGGCGTGCCCAGCGATTTCGTACAATTGGCTGTTCAGTGACCGATCGCCTTTATTATCACGACAGCTATCTGACTGAATTCCGGGCCCGCGTGGTTGAGACGAGCCCGGATCGTCTGCGTATTTACCTCGATCGCACCGCGTTCTATCCCACTTCGGGTGGCCAGCCTTTCGACCTCGGAAAGCTGGGCGTGGCGGACGTCACCGAAGTGGTGGATGAAGACGGCCGGATCGCTCATCAGGTATCAGCGCCGCTCGAGGCCGGCGACGTCTCGGGCGTCATCGACTGGCAGCGCCGCTTCGATCACATGCAGCAGCATACGGGCCAGCATCTTCTGTCGGCCGTGCTGGTGAACTTGTTCGATGCGCAGACCGTGAGCTTCCATTTGGGCGTCGACTCTTGCACCATCGACGTCGCGCGCGTGCTCGAGCCTGCGCAGATTCGAGAAGCCGAGCGCCGCGCCAATGAAATCGTCTTTGAGAACCGGCCGGTGACGATCGGGTTCGAGGATTCGTCTCAGAATCTGGGCCTTCGCAAGCCAACCGAGCGGGAGGGCGAGATTCGCATCATCTCAATTCAGGATTTGGATCGCAGCGCTTGCGGCGGTACGCACGTGAGAGCCACCGGAGAGATCGGTCCCATTCTGATCCGCAAGCTCGACCGCATCCGCGGAAATCAGAGGATCGAATTCTTGTGCGGCCTGCGCGCCGTGAAGCGCGCCCGAGCCGACTTTGAGGCGATCTCCAGCGTTGCCCGCGCTTTCTCCGCGCCTCCCGATGAAGTTCCGGCTTTGGTTGCCACCCAACTGGAGAAGCTTCAGGACTCGGAAAAAGCTCGCCGACGGTTAGCCACCGAACTTGCGCAAGCACGCGGACGAGAGCTATATGCGGCCACCGCGCCGGGTCCGGACGGCGTTCGTAAAGTGGTTCGCCGGGTTGCGTCCTTAGCCGACGAGCTACGCGCAGAAGCGCAAAGCTTTACAACCGGCCAGAAATCTGTCTTTCTGGCGATGGGCGAAAATCCTCCGGCAGTCATGCTGGCAGCGTCGTCCGACAGCGGGATCAATGCCGGCGAGTTTCTCAAGGCCGCCCTGGCCAAAGCCGGCGGACGAGGCGGCGGAAGCGCAACCATGGCGCAGGGGAGCGTGCCTTCGAAGGATCTATTGGATCAATTTGTGCTGTAAAGCGGAGCAACCGAAACTGTGATCAACCCCGCTAGGAACAGGATCAGCATCAGCGCCAGCAAGACTCTCACCTTCCCGCTTGCGCCCGCGAATTCCTTCCATACCAGCAGGCCCCATAACGCGCTCACCATAGTGGCGCCTTGTCCGACCGCGTAACTAACGGCAGGTCCCACCTGGACGGTCTTCGGAGCGCTGGCAGCGACGAAATTGGCGATCGCCCCGGTGCACCAGATGAGGCCGCCCAGAATGCCCAGAACGTGCTGGCTGATCGATCCCTTGAAGTAGTCAAACATCGACAAGGCTGCGCCCTGGACCGGGAGATTCAAGAAATAAAGGTTGAAGATGAAAGTCGAAAGAAAGACGCCGACCGCGAACAGGAATGCCACTGCGTATGGCCCCAGACCGGCCTCGTCGGGGCCGCCGCCTTTGGCCATCTCGACCAGCGGATAAAAGGAGCCCATCAACAGACCACTGATCAGACTCAACATTATTCCCTTCGGGCTTGTCCCCGGACCTTTTCGCTGGCCTGCTTTGGCCGCGACCGGTTTTGCATGGGCGCTGTATGCCAAGGCATCCACGATGATGGCGCCAACCACCAGCACAACCCCGGTCGCCAGAAGAATTGGATTTCCTTGCTTGTTGAGAGAGTAGCTCCAGATCACCCCCACGACCAAGGCTAACCCGATCCCGATCGGAAAAGCCACGGCCATCCCGGCCACCGATATCGCGGCCACCAGCAGCATATTGGCCAGGTTGAAGACCACGCCCGCCGCGCCCGCATAAGCCATGTTCCGCCGAAGAGCGATGATCAGATTATCGGAGAAGGACAGGTCGGGACCCATGGAGCCGAAGGTATAGGCCGCCACGATCGCCGCTATCAAAACTCCCAGGCTGTAGTCGTAATAGAAGAGCTCAAAACGCCACTTCCCGGATAGCTTGAAGGTGTTGGCCCAGGATCCCCAACAGATCATAGAGAGGATGATCAACAGCAGCGCGCTGTTATAGGTAGAGGGAAGAATCATAGGCTTTCAATAAGGCATGGCGATTTTACCATGCTTGTTCCGGGAGTGCCTACAGCCCTCGGGTAGGCTTTTTGCCAGTACGTCAGTTCTAAGGTCCGAACTAAAGTTTTACCCTAGTGGTACCGAATTTAGAGACTAGACATGAAAGTGTCTCAACTGGCGAAAGCATTGATAGGACATCAAGTTCCGGCGCTGGCTATGTTATTGGCCGCAGCCGGCGGGTTCGCGGCGGACCGGCATAAGGTGGATGTCGACGCCGAGAGTCAAGACGGCATCCTGCTACAGAGGATCCAGCAGGAGCCCACCAAGCCGCGCAAGCTCGCGCTGCTCGAAAAATATGCCACGGAGTTCCCCAAAACTGTTTCCATTGCTTGGGTTTACGAGCAACTCCTGCATATCTACAAGAACGACAAAGAGGACGACAAGGTGATCTCCACCGCGGAAGCCATGCTGGGCGTGGATCCGGCTGATCTGGATGCCGCTTACGATGCGCTCCAGGCAGCCCAGAGGAAGGGGGACGGCGAAGCAGTCCGCAAATATGTCCCACTCTCTTGGGACTTGGCCACCAAGACGCTGCAGATCGCTAAGCCCGCCGATCCCGACGACGTGCCGGACTGGGCCAAGCAAATAGAGTTTGCCAAGGAAGTGATGGCGTTCTCGGAATACGTGCTGGCGACCGACGCGGCTCAGGAGTCTGATCCACAAAAGAAGGCCGAGTTGATCCACGCCTTGGAAACGCGCAATCCGCAGAGTAAGTTTCTGGCGCAGGCGAGAAACGACCGGCCCCGGCTCGACCTGGCGACCCTGCCGCCGGAGAAAGCGGTCGCCCTAGCCGAGAAAGGGCTGGTAGACGATCCGGATAACGAGGATTTCCTCGTTACGGTCGCGAGTTATCACATCCAGCGGGAAGAGGACCTGCCGAAAGTGTTGAGTTACTCCCTTCGCCTTCTGGATCTGCTGCCGCGAAAGGCGAAACCCGATGACGTCAGCGCAGAAGAATGGGAAGCCAAGAAGGCTAAGTACAGCGGCTGGGCGAATTGGATGACCGGTGTGATTTACGCCAAGCAAGCGCGTTACGGGGTCTCGGATCGCTATTTGCGTGCCGCGCTCGGTAACCTGCATGAAGAGCGGTTGCTCGCGGGCGCGTATTTCTATTTGGGTTACGACAACTACGCCATGGCTGGCGAGCTTCGCGATAAAGGCCGCGTTTTGGAAGCCCTGAAGTTTGATAAGCTCTGCGTTGCGATCGACGGGCCGTTCCGGGAGTCGGCCTTGAAAAACCTGGAAGTACTTCGTAACGAGTACAACGTCGAATAACCGGTTTACCCGCGAGATGTCCCGGAGCGAGTGTTATTCTGATAAATGCACCTGAAACTTTGCCTCCGCGGGCCGTGGGTCCTAGGTGTCTCCGGTAAGCGACTTGCATTTGACCCCTGTCTTGAGGCAACCTGTAAGGTCTTCCAGCTTCTTTGGGTCTGAATTGCATGCGGGTGAGAATCCTGTATCACGATCATTGTTTCGACGGGGCTGCATCCGCCGCGTTCTTCAGCCGCTTCTTCGAAGGCAAGTACGATCCGCGCGCGACCTTCGAATTTACGGGACTCGCCCATAAAGCTTCGCAGCTTTTTGAAGATAGCCTGTTCGACGGCGACGTCAACGCAATTGTCGATTTCAAATATTCCCCGGACTCCAGGCTGACCTGGTGGTTCGACCACCACCAGAGCGCGTTTCTAAGTGCCGAGGATGCCGAGCACTTCAAACACGACTCCAGCGGCAAGAAGCTCTACGATCCCTCCTTCAGCTCCTGCACTATGTTCATTGCGCATGTGGCGCAAGAAAAGTTCGGTTATCAGGCGCCCGACCTGTCGGAGCTGGTGGAATGGGCGGACATCATCGACGGCGCTCGCTATTCGAGCGCGCAGGAAGCTGTGGAGCTGCGCGCGCCGGCCATGAAGCTGACGCTGGTGATCGAAAGCGCGAAAGGCTCGGAAATCATCCACAAGATCATCCGCTGGATGCGCCACCGCAGCTTGGGCGAGATCATCCTGGAGCCGGAAATCCAGGGATTGTACAAGCCGCTATACGAGCGGCACATCCGCTCCATCGACATTATTCGCAATCACGCGCGCGCCCAGAACGGGGTCATCTTCTTCGATTTAGTCAGCGAAGGTCTGGAAGGCTACAACAAGTTTATTCCGTACCATCTGTTTCCTAACTCGACTTACACCGTCTCGGTAAGCAATTCGAGTTTCCGGACCAAAGTGTCGGTGGGCTCCAATCCCTGGGCTCCCGAGATTCCGACCCACAACCTCGCGACCATTTGCGAGCGCTACGGTGGCGGCGGGCACCCGCGCGTGGGCGCGATCAGCTTCGAAATCGGAGCGGTGGATCAGGCCCGCCAAGTGGCCGAAGAGATCAAGCAGGAACTGGAACACTAACCTAGTTTCTGGTTTCTGGTTGTGGGCGGAGAGTTTTCTTGGTGTGACCGCACAGTTAGTCACTGTGGTCATCTCCCGATTCGAGGACATTGAGAGCTGGCGAAGGGCAAGGGAACTTGGACGATTGCTCAGAGCTCCGCGATTGAGGTTCAAAGCCATCTGTACATTGCGCTCGATCTTCAATACATCACCCATCCAGACTTCGAACGACTCTATAAGTTGGTGGAGAGCGTTCGTAAACTGATCGGAGGCTT
>DATHOT010000115.1:0-29841 GCA_035484655.1 Bryobacteraceae bacterium
TTGTTTTGTTCGGGTGTTGTCTTCGTCATATTGATTTCCATTCGAGCAGTTCAGACCGTGACCACAATCTTTCCGATCTGGCTGCCCGCCTCCAAGAAGCGGTGCGCTTCGACGATTTCGTCGAAGGGGAAAGTCCGGGCAACGGTGGGGAAAAGTGATCCATCCGCAAGGCCTTCGGTCACGAAGCGTTCGAGTGTGGCGAGTTGCGTATCATCCGTAGTCACGACAGGAAGAGCGAGGCCCCGGATTTTGAGATTGCGGGCGAAAATGTGGAACGGAGGCACCACTGTCGGATCGCGACTAAGTGCGCCATAGAGAATCAAAAGCCCGCCCGAGGCGGTTGCTTCCACGAGTTTCGCGAACGTCGGACCGCCGACGGGATCAAATACCAACTCCGCACCCTTGCCGTCGGTGAATCGCTTGATCTCGCTTACGAGATCCTGCTCCTCAGTGACAACGATAGCAGCGGCACCGTGGACGCGGAGTTCGTCCGCTTTTGACGAGGTGCGAGTGAGAGCGATCGGCCGGGCGCCGACCCGCTTGGAGATCCGGATGGCGGCGAGGCCGACGCTGCTCGAAGCGGCGGGCAGCAGAACCGTCTGGCCGGCAGCAAGCCTGCCGAGCGCCATCAGCCCTGCCCACGCCGTACCGTAGGCAGCCCAGGTCGCCGCAGCTTGTTCGAAGCTCACGGCGTCAGGAATCTTGATCAGCGAGCGCGCTGGCGCGAGCGAAGACTCAGCATACAGCCCATACCGACTGGCCGCGTAGGCGGGCACCAGAGCCACACGATCTCCGATGGCGAAACCTTTAACCTTCGCGCCGATTGCTTCGATTTCGCCGGCTGCTTCCCAGCCAATCCTAGTGGGAAGAGGCGGCTTCGCGGGCGAACGCCCCGAACGCAGCGTGATTTCGGTTCGGTTGATGCCAATGGCGCGTATACGCATGCGTACCTCGCTCTCACCGGGCTCTTCGACCTCAACTTCTTCGATTCGGAGCACCTCCGGTCCTCCGAACTCATGGATGCGAACACCGCGTGTCATGTTGTCCCTTGCCGTCGGCGCACCTGGGGTCCCTCAAGGCCAGAGCCACCTCTGCTATGCCGGGGGCTGCAGCATCATGTCGTTAAACTGCGTCACAAACGCGCCTTCCTCGGGACCAACATTGTTACGCATCGGCTTCGCTCGCTCCACCAGAACCTCCTCGGCATCGGTGCCCAGAACCTTGATCGTCTCGTCGATGAATTCCGCGAGTGGCATCGCACGGGGGTCGTTGTTGCTACCCAATAGATCCGTCTGTACCCAAGGCGGGGCGATCTCAAGCACACGGACAGCGGTACCCTTTAGCCTGTACCGCTGCGAGAGGACATAAGAGTGAAGCGCCGCCTTGGTCGACGAGTAGACCGCGGCGAGCGCCAGCGGCACAAAGCCGAGCACAGAGCTGTTGTAGACGATCACGGCGGCTTGCTGTTTTTTCAGGTGATCGATCAGCGCGGATGTCAACCGAATTGGTCCCAGAAGATTCGTCGTCACAGTAGATACAAGCAGGCCATCATCGATTGGGGCCGCCGCATTATCTATCTGCATGATTCCCGCGTTGTTGATCAAGACGTTCAATCCGGGGAAGTCTTTCTTCAGACTTTCCGCAACCCTGGTGACGCTCGCGGGGTTCTCCAGGTCGAGTTCGACGGAGGCCATACCTCGATTGGCCTTTGTTGTGGCCTCGAGGTGGCTCCTGCGACGGCCAGAGATAATGACGTTGTTGCCTAACCTATGCAGCGCTTCCGCCAGCCCTCTACCGATACCGGATCCGCCACCGGTGATAAAAATAGTGTTCCCTTGTAATGTCATTCTTCGCTCCTTCCGGCCGTCGTTTCGGTCCGCTGCCGGGTGGATCTTTGGTTCCAAATGCAGAAGTGAACGATGTGGTCCAGTACTGGACGGAAAAAGGCGCAAGACGATCTCGTCCCTGCTCCGTCTACTCCAAGGCGCCGTTCAAAACAAAGAGCATCGTCACTGATTTGGTCCCTTTGTTCCGCCAGGCGTGCCGGGTTCCGTTTTGTACAACCACATCACCGCGTTTGAGATGCGTCGTTTTGCCGTCATCGAGCTCGAGCCAGATCTCGCCCTCGTAAACGACCGCGTAGTCGACGGTATTTGTTCGGTGCATTGCGGGATCTTCCTTTTCGAAGTGATCGGCAAGTCCTTTCAGACGTATCATCGCCTCTCGTCGGGCGGCCTCACCGTCAAACGACGGTTCCGCAAAGACTGAACTCGGGGGATATGTTACGAAGTGCAGACTTGTGCCGCCTGGTCCTGGAACAACGGATTCGGGATAGCGCTCGAACCTTTGTTCTTTGCGAAGGTCCGGCGTGGTCGGGTTTGCCCAAACGAGCGTGTGCTCGTATCCTGATACGCTCTTGAAAACATATCCTGGCAATTGTTCGTCACTCTGAACGACGGACTTGCCATTGACATCTGCAGTTACAACCCTTCGGTAGGTGGTTGGTTTCATAAGTCGTGTTCTCTTGTCGTCAATTCCGCCATTAATACTCTTTCGCGGTCGTCACGCCGACTGCTTCTCGACAATCATCGTGCTCTGAAAGTGGACCAGGCGGATTGCGTCGCCTTCCTGGCTGTAGACGGCAACGAGTCGAAAATGCGCTTGAGATTCCTTTCCGTTGCGCGATTGTACGGTCTTGCTCGCTGCGGTAAGGATTCCAACTGAGCCAACAACCCGGACAGCCGCCTCTTCGAGTTCAATCGAATAGATCCTCAAGCCCTGTTCTCGCAGGTCCTTCAGAATCTGTTGCTTGTTCAACACTGAGCCGTCGGGCCGGACCAGCATATACATCTCCGAGTAGATCCCCTCCAGTGCGTCGTAGTCCTGTTGTGTCAGCGCCCGATTGAACCCTTCCGAATGAAGCTGAAGCACCTGTTCCGCCGTCATTTCTCTCCCTTCGACCATTCGCGTTTAGTTTTAGTAACTATGAATGGGTTCATAGCACATAACGAAAATTGGTGTAGCGTAGGTGTTTTCGCCTGCGTCCGTTCGCGTCCAGGCAACCGCAATCCTGATACTCATACGTCTGGCGCGCAGAGCCATTTTTGGAAGAGACCTCCCCATCACGCGCAGGCGTGCGCAGGGCGCGGAAGATGCCGCGCTGTCGTCCTCCGCGTACGTATTGTCGACGCTCGCTCCGTCCGCAGCCAAACGTTTAGCGACTGCAGTGCCGATATGCTCAAAACGTTCGGCCTGCATCCGGCCTGAGAGTCGAATAGTCGTGGTGTTCCGATGGGCGTACTTATCAATCTTCAGGGTCATGTTCGATATGTGGGACGATTCACGCGTACACAGACGGCAATCCCAGCGCCATTCGTAAACCGTTGAGTTGTTGGTCCTTAGCTTCCAAAGTCAGGCTACAATTTCAGCGTTTGCTGAAAGTTCAGCATCGGTACCGGATGTGGGTCTCGCAAAAAGCTATCGGTTTTGGCGCATCGAGCAGTTCGGGGAAGACCGACTGGCAACCTACGCGGTCTTGAAAAAATGACGGTTGATTCCGAGTTTTCGGATCTTTGATTCGAGCGTCTGACGAGGTAGGCCCAGCCTCGCAGCGGCGCCCGTGGGACCAGAGACCACGCCCCCGGCTTCGCGCAACGCGTTTTCGATCATCGCTTTCTCACGTTCTGCAAGGTCCGTGTTCAACACAGATGCTGCGACAACTTTGGGAGTGGCGCGCGTAAGCCAGGCTTCGTCTACAAAGAAGGTTTCCCCTTCAGAGAGAATCACCGCCCGCTCGACGACGTTTTGCAACTCGCGGATATTGCCCGGCCAATCATAGGCGCGGAAGAGCTCCATAGTCTTTGTGTCAATATTCCGAATCTTCTTGCCCGCCTTTTGGGCGTAACGGTCGATCAGGTATCCCACCAACAAGGAAATATCACTAATCCGCTCGCGCAATGCGGGTAATCGAATCGGAAAAACGTTGAAACGGTAAAACAAATCCTGACGGAACTGGCCTTCAGCCACGGCTGACGCCAGGTCTCGATTGGTCGCGGCGATCACCCGTACGTCAATAGAAACTGTTTGAGTGCCGCCCACGCGTTCGAATTCCCGCTCCTGAAGAACTCGCAGCAACGCAACCTGCGTCTCCGCCGGGAGGTCGCCTACCTCATCGAGGAAGATCGTTCCCCCGTCGGCCGATTCGAAACGACCGAGCCGCCGCTGAGTGGCGCCCGTGAAGGAGCCTTTTTCATGTCCGAACAGCTCGGACGCAAAAAGGGAGGACGGAATTGCCGCGCAGTTCACCCGAATGAAAGCACGGTTCGATCGATTCGACCGGTTATGGATCGCGCGAGCAATCAGCTCTTTTCCCGTTCCAGTCTCACCTAGTACCAGCACTGTGGAATCGGTAGGGGCTACCTTCGAGACCTGGTCCATCACTTTTCGCAATGGCCCGGAGGAACCGACGATTTCCTCGAACATCGATGAGCGTACGATATCCTCGCGCAATGCAACGTTTTCGTTTCGTGTCCTGTCCTCGGCGCGCTTGCGATCATCGATATCGGTTCCCGTCGCATACCAGCGCAACAGACGTCCCTGCTCGTCGCGGAACGGATTGTAACGGAGAAGGAGCCAGCGATACTGACCGTCCTTCCTGCGCGCTCGTTGTTCGATCTCAAACGGCAGGCCGCGAGCCAAGCCTGCTTTGCGCTCCTTGCGCACCCTGTCGAGATCTTCGGGATGGTACGCTCTGGCGCGAAAGTCCGACGCGACCACATCTTCCATTGAGAGGCCGGTATAGTCGAGCATTTCCTTATTCGCGTAGAGCGCATTGCCGCTCGGGTCCAGGACGACAATGGTTTGCGGTATAGCATCGGTAATCCGGCGAAATTCCCGCTCGTCCTCGAGGAGCTTCGTCTCCGCCCTTTTTCGATCTTCGATGTCGGTATTGCTTCCAAACCACCTGACGACATTGCCTTCAGAGTCGAGCTGCGGAACGATACGTATGAGAAACCATCGATACTCCCCGTCATATCGCCGGATGCGAGTTTCCAGTTCACCGGGTTTACAAGCCTCCACCAAGGAGAGCCATTCACGCACGAGCCGATCCAGGTCATCCGGGTGAACGACCACCTTCCAACCCCAACCTTTCGCCTGCTCCATGGGCAGGCCGGTATACTCGTACCAGCGTTTGTTCAGGTATTCTTTGGAGCCGTCAGGCAAGCTCGTCCACAAGAAAGACGGAACCGTGTCGATGACGGTCTGAAGGCGGGCAGCCTCCTGGCCTAGCTTTTCGAGAGCGCCGCTCAGCTCCTGGGTTTCCGCATTTTGGGCCAGCTCAATCATCCTCGCTCACTCTACCGGGGCCTCACACGCATTTTAGCAACTTCAAATCCAAGAGCCAAAAGCATTGGCGTTTTCGACGTTCAAGTTCGGACCGAGTCTCGACATCGCAATATTGACGGTATCGATCGGGACGCCCGTAGGAGTTTCATGAAACGGCCCGGCACGCCAAAGCAACTTCGCGCCCAGAGCTTCTTCAAAGGACCAGATGGCGTCGTCCGAGTAACGGCCCGGTCATATATTTACGCGGTCAACATGTCTTGCGGAAGCCACAACTAGTCAAGCGGACACGGCTGATTGAGACCGCCATGAGCCTAGCGCATCGGAACGGTTTCAGAGACACGAGCCTAGCAGACATAGCCGAGGCCGCCCATGTTCCGGTAGGCAACCTTTATTACTACTTCAAGACCAAGGAAGAGGCCGTTGTCCCGGTTGCGTCGCTGACCGCTTTTCAGTCTCTCTCTTTCATACCGAGAAGGGCGACTGGTGGCTATCAAAGCGTCAAACGCTTTGTCCGCAAACTGCGAGAAGTCCAGTCGCCGGAAGCCCGTGCGGTGATTTTCACGCCGGCAGGTGAAGGATCACAAGTGGATTAGGGCACCGGGTCCATGGTGCGCGATCCGCAAAGTGGTAAGTAACGGCGCACGAGGTTGTTCGTGTTGACGCTGGGCTTCGGCCGCAAATCGGTTCGTTCGGTGAAACGGCCGGCCGCACAGGAAAGAATCAGCAAACTGATGCAGCAGGGTTTCCACAAACCAGGGGGCGTGGAAACCCGGCTCGGACATTAGGTCGGGCAGCTCGAAGCAATGTGGGCACCTTTCTTCAAGGTCGCCGCGAAATCGGCTACCTTGCCGAACGAAATGCATCGGTGCCATTCGGTCCGGGATTCCCACACGCCCCTGGAGTTCTTCCACGAACGTTGCGTGGCCACCGAGCATGCGGTGAATGTTGATCCGTTGCTAATGCGCCGCGCCACATCTTGTGTAAAACGAATCGGGGCGTAAGCACGCTTACTTCTCGATGAGGCCGGAAACCCGCGTAGCGGAGCCAACGACCGCACCGTTCGTCCACCAAACGCTGGTTGTGCGAAACAAGCGTTCCGCGAGAACTGCCTCATATCCTTCGGCGAGTTCTTCGGAGGCGTGACGATGTTTTCGCAACTCTTCGGTCGCTCGACCGCCACGATCGTATTCGTGAGTCTGTTCTACGGGCGCCGGCATTTAGGTTAGACTACCTCGACCGTTGTCATAATCGTGCAATCTCAAGCGAATTATCGCCGCGACTTGGGTCACTTCGTCTCTTTCGGCTTTGGTCTGGATTTACGGGTCGAGCCGCTTCCAGATTGTCGCGATCTTGTCACGATCCGTTGGCTTTACTCACTTAACGGCGAACACCCAGATCGCTCCGCCCTCCACGACTTCCGGGAACTTGCCTGGGAACTGAGTGTTCAGGCGCGCCTGTATGGATCGGGGATCCATGCCCCAGCCCGACTCCACAGCGATGTACTGTTTACCATCTACCGCAAACGACGAAGCTGGCCCGATGATCCCGGAGTTGGTCGGAAATTCCCACAGCAGTTTTCCAGTCGACGCGTCGAAGGCATGGAACAGGCGATCGTTGGTTCCGCCAATAAAAACCAACCCCCCGCCAGTCGCCAGCATACCCGCATAATTATGCGAGTTTGGGTAGGCGTGCGTCCAGACCCGTTTGCCCGTGTCAACGTTCCAGGCCTGTACCTCACCAATGTGGTCGGCGCCTTCGCGGAGCCATATAGTCGACGTCACGCCGTTGAAGTTATGCATGGGCGTGTGTGGGACCTGTCTGGCAGTGAAAGTATCGCAAAGATTCTCGTTGGCTGGGATATAAATCATTCGAGTTTGGGGGCTGAACGAAATAGGAGGCCAATTCTTTCCGCCCCAATGCGAGGGGCAGAAATCAACGGATTTTCCGGTGCCCGGCTTGTGTGCGGGATCTATTTCTGGTCGCCCGCTCTTTGGGTCCAGGCTAGTGAACACGTTCTGCTTCACATAAGGCTCGCCATCGATGAAGTGGATCGGGCCTTCAGTGCGCTCCAGAAACCAAATGTAGCCGTCTCGCGCAACATCGATCAATCCTTTAATCGTTTTCCCGTCGCGCTGGTAGTCAACCACAATCGGCGGCGATACTTCATCCCAATCGAACGCTTCATTCGGCAGGTATTGGTGATAGCCGCGGATCTTTCCGTTGTTCACATCGATCGCAATGGTCGAACCTGTGTAGAGGTTATCGCCGGTGCGTTCGTCTCCCATCCAGGGGCCGCCGTTGCTGGTTCCCCAAAAGGTCAGCTTTGTTTCGGGATCGTAATTCCCGGCAACCCAGGTCGAACCGCCGCCGCTTTTCCACTGCTCGCCGCCGGCCGGCCACGTCTCGCTTCCCGGTTCACCCGGGGCCGGTATTGTAAATGCTCGCCATACCTCCTTGCCGGTCTCGGCATCGAATGCGGCCACGAAACCACGAATCCCAACATCGCCGCCCGACGTGCCCATCAACACCTTGCCTTCGATAACTATGGGGGCGAGGGACTCGTAGTATCCCTGCTTATTCTCGGCGACCTTGGCCGTCCAGACCTCCTTCCCCGTCTTGGCGTCTAAGGCAACCAGAACAGCGTCCCCAGACGCGAAGTAAACTTTATCGCTGTATAAGGCGACACCGCGGCTGGTCGGATGAGGCCAGAACACGTCTTCGGGCAACTGCCTCTTGTAGCGCCACAAAACAATGCCTGTCTTTACGTCGAGAGCCATCACCTGGTTTCCCGGAGTGGAGACGAACATTGCGCCGTTATTCACCACCGGGACTGCCTCATGCCCATTGTTTACTCCCGTCGATACAACCCAAACCGGCTCGAGGCGCTTCACGTTCTCCGGTGTTATCTGCGAGAGCGGGCTGTAGCCCCAGCCGTCGTAAGTTCGCCGGCCCATCAGCCAGTCTCCATCCTGCGGATGAAGCAGGCGCTCCGCAGTTACGGGCGGATAGTTGGTAAGGCTCATCGGCACGGGGGCCGGAGGCGGAGCTTCCGCCCGTGTCGGCGCATCCTGCGCGAATTGTGTGCCAGCGCTGAAAATTACTACGACGATCCCGGTCTTCAAAGTCACGTGTATCCTCTTCTTAGTCCTTCTCGAAATAGATCCGCGCCGTAAAGGGCCCCGCGACGACCAACTTCTTATCTACGATCTTAAGCGGCAGGGCCGGGAGCATGCGCGGCGCCGGACCGTCGACCACTTTGCCATTGTCCTTGGGGTCGAACGTCGAGTCGTGGCAGGGGCAGAACACGACCTGTTTGTCCACAATCCAGTCGGTGACCTCGCAACCAGCGTGCGTGCAAATGGCCGTATAAGCGACGACGCCCTGGGCGGCGCTCACCCGGGTTTCGGCACTGAGCTGCTCGGGGGAAAAGCGCACCAGCAGGATGCGATTTAAACGCTGGCCGTTGCGGATCGTCTTGTCGAAAGGATCCATGGCCCAGGCCATGGTTTGATCAGAAGCAAGCGGAATATCATCAGGCGTCAGTGGAATGGCCTTCTGGTCGTCTACTTTGACTAGAAGATCGCCTTCTTTCGGACGCATCGAGGCCGGAGTTTCCTGGGCTTGATCTCGATCGGCTAAGACCAAAATTCCTAACCCGAGGCTGGCCCTAAGAATGGCTCGTCGTTCCACACCACCCATGCTAGCGCCGACAGCGGGCCGCCCCGCAAGCGAAATTGTGCGAAACCATTTTGTGCGAGGGATACTAGCGGCCCACCGCACGCAAGCGGTCAACCAGTTGCTGCAACTCGGGATCCGGCCTAATTCGCAACGCCGCTTCATATTCGGCGATCGCCTCGGGCATCCGGCCCGGTATTTGCGCCAAAGCGTCGCCCAGATTGATATGAGCTTTGGGATGGCTGGGGTCAAGCCGCAGCGCCGCTTTGAATTCGGTAATCGCATCGGTAAGACGGCCCGGTGTTAGCGCCAAGGCGTTTCCCAAATTGTTATGAGCATCGGCGAAGTCTGGTCGAAGCCGTACGGCCGCCTCGAACTCGACAATCGCTTCTGGCAACCGGCCGGGCGTTCTTGCCAACGCGGTTCCCAGGTTGTTGTGCGCGTAAACGTAATTCGGTTGGATCCGTAGCGCCGCTTGGTACTCGTTGATCGCATCGGGCAGGCGGCCGGGCGTATGGGCCAGTGCGTTTCCAAGGCTGTAATGCGCTTCTATGAGATGCGGTGCGTACCGCAACGCGGCCTGATACTCGGTAATTGCGTCCGGCAGGCGGCCAGGCGACAGCGCGAATGCGTTGCCCAGGTTGTAATGCGCTTCGGCGTAATCGGGGCGAATGCGCAGCGCGGCTTCAAACTCGGCAATGGCATTCGGCAACTCTCCTTGTATTTGTGCAAGCTCAGTAGCCAAGTTGTAATGTGGCCGGGCACTTTCCGGACACACATTCACAGTGCTGGTCCACAGAGTGCGGGCATTCTGCCAATCGAAATTGCGGGCGTAGGTGCGCGCCGCGAAGACCAGACATGCTACGCCCATCGCAACCCAGGCGGCCTGTGGGGCGACGCGCCATTTCGAGGAAAAGCGCCGGGCAAGCTGGTGAATGACTGCTACCGTGCAGCCTGCGAGGCCGACTGAAGGCAGGTACAGAAACCGCTCAGCCATGATGCTGCCTATAGTAATTACCAGGTTCGAAGTAGGCAATAGCGCGACGAAGAAGAAGCCCAGGAAGAATAGGAACGCCTTCACCGTGTGGCGCCAGCGGGCCGCCAAAAGCACGAACCCCAGGCAAATCGCGACCGAGATAAGCGCTTTTGCGTCCTCCCACGACGATGCCCGCCAGTCGAACAGCGGTACCGCATTATAGGAATAATCCGCCGACAGCTCAACGGGCCAGAAAAACAGCCACAAAAACTTGCCGATCACTCTCACGGCGGTGATCCGCGCTGTCCAGAACCCGGCATTCACCAGGGGGTTCTCGGTAGCCTCGATCAGCATATGCGTGTCGAACCCGCCACGCAAGTAGAAAAAAGCAGCGATCGGGAGCGCCAGAGCAGCGTAGGCGGGCGCCCGGGCGCGCCATGTCGAGCGCTCAGACCAGACCAAATCGTATAGCAGCATGATGCCCGGCAACACGATTGCGCTCTCCTTCGAAAACAGTCCGATTGCCTGCGCCAGAACGAGTGCTCCCAGCCATGCCCACCTACGCCACCCCGCAATGGATACGGCTCTCGCGTAGCACAACAGGCCGGTTAATACGCCGAAGGCTGCGAGCAAGTCGGCACGCCCGACGATATTCGTGACGGATTCGGTGAGCACCGGATGCAATCCCCAGAGGGCGGCCAGCGCCAAAGCCAGCGACGATCGCTCAAAAATCAGTATGCCGAGCAAGTACACGAGGGTCGTGTTAATTGCGTGAAGCGCGAAATTGACCCAGTGATAGTCCCCGGGACGCGTGCCGTCGCCAAGAACCGTGTAATTGACTAGATAGGAGAAGGTAGAGACCGGACGGTAAAGCCCCGCCGTAGAGTTCACGTACCAATAGGGGCCGGTCAGAATGGACTGAATGTTGTGAGCGGTGGCCTCTCGGATGCGAGGATCTTGTTCGATTACAGGGTTACTGTCGAAGAGAAGCCCAGCCGTAAAAGAATTTGAATAGGCTGCAAAGACCAAAACCCATAGCGCCAACAAGCGCCATCCATGCCGCCACCAAGCCGGATCCGCTCCGCCGGTTATGAGCTTTTCTGTCGCGACCGGGGGCGGCGTTAGGCGCGGTCTTCGTCGCTTGTCGCTCTTCACCACTTTCAAGAGCCAATATAGCTCTTATGAACTGACATCCATCAGAACACCAGCTTCATGCTTAGCTGCAGCTCACGCATGTCGATATTGTTTTGAAGCGCGGTGATCTGCCCGAAGCTGGCGCTGGTTACCGTAGAATTCGGAAGGTAGAAGTTAGGATGGTTCAAGGTGTTGAATGCTTCGAATCGAACCTGCAAGAAGATCCGCTCCGTGAAATTGAAGTTCTTCTGCAAAGTCGAGTTGAGAGCGTTGATTCCCGGGGCGGTGACAATGTTACGGCCGGAGTTGCCGTAGGTGCCTTTCGGTTGCAGCGCGAAGGCCGCCGTGTTAAACCATTCGCCGGTAGAAGGGTTCGCGAGTTTAACAGTCTGACCTGAAACGACACTCGCGAGATCGTGTGTCTCGCCGGTATTGGACTGGTCTACACCGTCCGATATGCTGAACGGCAAGCCAGTCTGAAAGGTGTAGATCGAACCAATCTGCCACCCGCCGATGAGCGTACTGGCAATGCCGTGATTGAGGTAGGTGTGACCTTTGCCGATCGGCAAGTTGTAAAGCGCCGAGACGACGAACCGTTGGCGCGCGTCAAACGACGACCGGCCGCGGTTTTCCTCTCTCCAGTCGGTGCCATCTTGAGGCGTTAGCACGTTGTCTCCCGCGATCGGACGCGGGCCGCTGCTCTCATCAATCGACTTCGCGAAAGTATAGCCAACCAGAAACGTGAGGCCCTTAGACAAGCGGCGCGTTAGTTTCATTGAGAGCGCGTTGTAGTCTGAATTCGCGACGTTGGCTAAATACTGAATATTTCCGAATTCGGGAGCGGGTCTGCGAGGGGTTACCGCGACGGTCGCACTCATATACAAGGGCTCGTTGTAAGTCAGCAGGGCCTGGAGATGGTGGCCCTCGGAACCGAGATAGCCAACTTCCAAAACAGTATCCGAGGTCAACTGCTGTTGGACGTTCAACTCATACATTTCTTCGTACGCTGTAGCGCGGTTGTTCTGATTAGACAGCCCCTGGGGTGTGCTGATGCAGACGTAGGGAGGGCTCGGCACTCCACATGCGCCGTTCGCTCCGGCCGTGAATGGATGCTCAAAAGTAAGGTCATGGGTGACCGGATTGGCGACGTCCTGAACGTGCGCCGCAAGATTTGCATCCATGTCCCAGACCGTATTGCCAATATCCTGGACATAGAAAATTCCCCAGCCGGCGCGCACGGTGGTCCTTCTGAAAGGGCTCCAGGCGAGGCCCAGACGCGGAGCGAAATTCTTGTAGTCCGGTCGCACCAGCCTGCTTCCCAACCTGCCGTCCTCGACCGCGCAAATCGCCGGGTTAAACCGGGCCAGCGTAGGCGAAGGATCGGTGTAGACATTGCCCATTCCTTGCCGCACGAAGCACGGATGTTGCCCGGCATAAGTGAAGGGCGTCGTCGTGTCGCCCTTAGTCGCAGCGTAGGACCCCACCGGGGCCATTGGGAAATCCGGTGGAATCCAAACGTTCACCTCCGACCCGCCCTTATCCGTCCACGGTGGAACATATTCGTAGCGCAAACCCAACGAGAGGGTCAAATTCGGCCGCACCTTCCAACTGTCATCGGCATAGTAGGCTTGGGAAGTGGCGCGAAACTGGCTGATTCCCAACGTAGCCGCGTCCTGAAGTTGACCGACATACCCCAGCATATAGTCGGCAAATTCGTAACCGGTCGCTTGGCCATTCACCGTAAATTGTCCGCGAAGGTCCTGGTTTCCAGCCTCGTTGAATTGGTCGCGGCGGATCTCGGCTCCGAACTTGAAGGAGTGCTTGCCTTTGCTCCAGGCCAGGCTATCAACCCATTGGAAGGTGTGGTCATTGGTGACGAACGGTCCACCGACTGGCGTTCCGAAACTGCTGAAAACCGTGAGAGTAATGTTGGGCGTGCCCCAACCCGCGGGAGGCGGATCAATGGCCCCGAACCCGAGGACTTGGTTCCCGTTGAATTGGTTTTGCAGTTCGTTGCCGAAATTGTTATAGAAGCCGCCATAGCCAAACCGAAACTCGTTTACCAAAGTGGGTTTGAGTACCCGGACATTGGAAATCATTCCCTGCTGAACGCCAACGGCGAGAAGTGTGCCGTTCTTATACAAAGCGGGGGTAACGTTGTTCTCATTCTGAAAGTTGTAACGACCGAACCAAGTGGATTTCGTGCTCTCCATGAAGTCAATCCGTGTGAGGAAAAGGTCCTTGTTGGTTTGATCGCTGTCTATTGCCAGGTAATTGTTCTTCAATCCGGCGCCAGAAATATTGGGTAAGGGATAAAACGCCAGCATCGCCAGCGCCGCGGCATCGAACCGGGTGCTGGGGATCATGTTCCCCGGAAAGGGTTGGTTCGTGGTTGGATCGGTGATCACCTTTGCAGGCAGAATCGACGAAAAGTCGCCGCCACGCATGGACTGCGGCGCAGTGGTGTAGACGTTCTGAGTCTGCTGCCGCAATCGGAATCCCTCATAGTTGGCCATGAAAAACAGCTTGTCCTTGCCATTGAACAGTTTGGGAATCCGGACCGGGCCGCCCAAGGTAAAACCGAACTGGTTCCACTTAAAGGGCGCGGAGACGGGCACGCTGGAAGTAAAACCAAAGGGGCGGGCATCGAAGTCATTATTGCGAACGAAATCGAATAGCACGCCATGGTACTGGTTAGTCCCACTGACGGTGGAGACGTTGATTTGTGTGGATTCGCGGCCAAATTCCGCGGAATAGATGCCGGTCTGTACCTTGAACTCCTGCAAAGCGTCGATCGAAGGCAAGAAGGAGTAGCTACCGTAGTTGACGTCGGTATTGCTGACGCCGTCCAGGGTATAGTAATTCCATTCCTGCCTCTGGCCGCCCACTGCAATCTGCGCAACAGTGGAACGATCGCCTCCCTCGCGCGAAGCCGCTCCATTGGTGCCGAAGCCGGAAACGACGTTCGGGCTCAAAGAAATCAGCGCGGTGAAGTTGCGCCCGTTGAGCGGCAGATCAATGATGCGTTGATTGTCAATCACGGTGCCCACTGTCGCGTTTTCGGTAGTGAGGAGCGGAGCGCCACCGGTCACTTCCACGGCTTCGGTAAGAGAGCCCACTTTGAGCTGAAAGTCGAGCCGGGCCTCCTGCTGCACCTGGAGCTGTACGCCATTGCGGACCTCCGGTTGGAAACCCTGCGCCTCCACTCTGACGTCGTAAACGCCTGGCAGCAGCGCCGGAAAGACGTAATTGCCGCTGGCGTTGGTGGTCGCGGTTCGCGTTGCGTTGGTTTGAGGATTAGTTACGGTAACCGTGGCGCCCGCCACAATGCCGCCGCTCGAATCGGTCACGACCCCAGTTATTGAACCAAAAGTTTGGCCGAAAGAAGACTGGACGAGACCCAGCCCCAAGAGAACCAAAAGTCCAACGAATGGTCGCAGAAAAGACATAGTAACCCTCCCCACCGTTGACGAGATGCTGTGAGCCACGATGCGAAACCCGACAAAAAGCTTAAGCAATCGTACAGCAACACCACCCCGCCCGCAAGCGAAATTTTACGAAACAGGGGAGGCGCCGATAGTTCGCGCTAGGCCAAACCTAACGGCTCCCATATAATGAAAAACTGCGACCATGAACAACCACGAAGTCATTCTAAATGTTCACATTGAAGCTGCCGTCGGCCAGGAGGAGAAGCTGGTGGAACAACTTCGTGCCCTCGTGGCTCCTACTCGAGCCGAGGCCGGATGCCTCACATACGAACTGCATCGCGATCCGCAGAATCCCACCAAGTTCATGTTCTACGAACGATTCCGCAGCCAAGCCGCGCTCGAGGAGCACCTCGCGTCGCCATACTTCAAAGCTTTTGTCGCCTACCGCGCTGCGCTGAATCCAGATCCGGTTGCCTCCATCGTGATCACAACCTGGCGCTCCATCGCTTGATTTCCAGCGAGGATCGTGACAATAGTTGCAGGACACGGAGGCATTATTGGTTCGATGGCAATCCATGCAGCCACCCATCGATGTGCCCCATCTCTGTGGCCGTTCCGTGGTGGCCCAGCTTATCCGTGCTGGCGCAGCTTAATAGTGTGCTGGCAATTCGCCTCAAAAATCCACGGCAGACGCTCCAACAGTCGCGCCCTGTTAATTCGATTGCGTAGGTCCTGATGGCTATTCGGTGCACTGACAACCTCGACAAATAGCCCACCAGCGAGCTGGGCAGTCCGAGGGTCCCGCCGGAAACACTGTCCCGGCCCTGAACAGTGCCAAGCCGCATTGTCGAAATCGATCAGAATGTCATGCGTCTTGCCCATCGGATATCTCCAAATCCTGAGATGATAACCAGGGCCAAAGGAGACTATCCTGCCGTCGCGGTCCTTACATTCATAACCAAAGCAACGGCGCTAGTCCCAATGCAGCCAGACCTATCAATAGACTCAAGCTCTCAACACCCGTCTTTCGGTCCGACAGTACGAATGCATAAACGCCCTTCGTGAGGTTATTGCTGGAAGCGGCGATCAAGACGCCGCCGGCTGCGATCTGCAAGGATGCAGAGGATTGAGTAATGCCCATGATGAACGGATCCACGTCCACCACTCCCATTATCGCGGCCAATGAATAGACACCGGTCTTTCCGAGGTGCGCGACAACCCAGTGCGTAGCTACCAGCATCGCCAAAAACAGAGCGGCAAAGGTAAAGGCGACCCGCAAGTCGAGAGGATTCTTCGGCTCATATTCCCGGTGGACTTCGTGGGCATCCGGGGCTCTCCGCCGCGACCACAACCAGCCAGTCCCGACGGCCAGGATGGCCAGCACGGCGAAGGAAGGCCCGAGCGCGACCAGGAGTCCGCGGTTAAATAGCGCCAGCAGCACGGCCAGGCGCAGATACATCATTCCGGAGGCGATCAAAGTTACACCCGAGAAAAGATGCGGCTGATGCTCACGGGCGGCTCGTCTTGCAATAACCAGCGTCGTGACCGTGGATGAATATGCCCCGCCCAGGATGGCTGCCAGGACGACACCGCCTCCTTTGGTGAGCCGGCCGATGACGTAGCTGCCGTAGGAAACGGCGCTCACAGCGACCACGACCAGCCAGGTCTTGAAGGGGTTGATCTGGAATGGGCCGAAATCCTGGTTGGGGAGCACCGGCAGAATCACGGCCGTGACTAGCAGGAATTTCGTGAAAGTGATTCGTCGCCAGGGACGCGTTTGGTCAGATTCTCCAGCGCCGTCTTCAACTCCAGCAGGAACACGCCTGCGACGCTCAGCGTGGTGGCGATCCAAAATTGTTCGTGATAGACCAGCGCGCCTACGAGATACGTCGCCAGTCCGGACATCTCGGTGGTCACGCCGGCCGGGGCGGACCCTTCCAACTTGTGCCAGTAGGACAGCAGCAGAAAGCCGGCAACTACGGCGAAACCCAGAGTGACCGGTAGCAATTGATCGCCAGAGAGAAGCGCCATGGCGTAGCCGATCAATCCGATCAGCGGGAAAGTGCGCACGCCACCGAAAGTGTACTGGTCGTTGCCTAGCTTGTGCTCCTCGCGCTCCAGGCCGATCAGGAAGGACAGGAAGAGGACCAGCAGAATTTTTACGCCTTCCGGCGGCAGCCAGCGATAGAGGTCCATCCAATCGTCCTAGACAAAGAGCTTACGTTAAACTAGTGAGTCTATGTTCGGCACGAGGGTCTGAAACATGAAATTTACGAATCTTGGCAAGACAGGAATCACGGTATCCCGCATTTGTTTGGGATGCATGAGTTACGGCGGCGGCGAAATGCCGGCCTGGGCGCAGGGCACTCGCGGATGGCACGTCAACAAAGAGGATGCGCGCGAGCATTTCGCGATGGCTCTGGACGACGGAATTAACTTCTTCGATACGGCTGATGTTTATTCCGCCGGTCTGAGTGAAGAGATCACAGGCTTTTACCTCAAAGAGATGGCCAGTCGCGACGACATCGTCCTGGCGACCAAGGTCCACGGGGTCATGGGCGCGGGCCCGAACAAGCGAGGCTTAAGCCGCAAGCACATCCTGGAGGGTTGCGATAACTCTCTTCGTCGTCTGCGGATGGACTACATCGACCTTTATCAGATCCATCGCTGGGACTCGAAGACTCCGATCGAGGAGACTCTTGACGCACTCGATTCGCTGGTCCGCGCTGGCAAGGTGCGTTATCTGGGGGCCAGCAGTATGGCGGCGTGGCAACTGTCGAAGGCGTTATACACGGCCAAAGAAAACCGCTGGCACCGGTTTGTTTCGATGCAGAATCACTACAACCTGGTTTACCGCGAAGACGAGCGCGAGGTGATCCCGCTGTGCATGGATCAGGGGTTGGCCGTGATTCCGTGGAGTCCGCTGGCGCGCGGGTTTTTGACGGGCACTCGCAAGCGCGACGGAGGGTCCACCGCCCGTTCCCAAACGGACGGCTTCGCCAAGGAGATGTATTACAGCGACGATGACTTCGCGGTGGTCGACACGGTGGCCGATGTCGCAAACCGGCGGGGAGTCTCGCCGGCGCAGATAGCCTGCGCGTGGGTGCTGCAGGCTCCCGGAGTAACGGCGCCGATCATCGGAGCCACCAAGCCTCAGCATCTTAAAGAGTTGATCGCTGCGGTGGATCTCAAACTGGCGGATGAAGAGGTGGCGGCGCTCGAAAAGCCGTATCGGCCGCATGGGATTTTAGGTCACGCGCAGCCGAAGCCCAAGGCGATGCACGCGTAAAACACGGCGACAGCCTGCTTAAGAACTGATTTTGTGCTTCTTCAGCCACTTGAAAATCCGCGGCCAAAGCTGATTCATCTCGTCCGGAGGGAAGCCGTGCTGACCGGCGGGTACTGTGATCAACTCCGCATGATCACCGGCCGCCTTCAATTCCCTGGTTAGCCGCACGCTCTGATCGTACGGCACCACCGGATCGGCATCGCCATGGATGCTCAGCACGGGCGGCAGCCCCTTGCGGACGTAAGTGATGGGCGACAGCTTCTTTGCCAGCTCCATGCGACCCGGTTGCTCGGGAATCCAATTCACCGCGTAGGTCTGCAAGTGCGGACCTTGCAGTTGATCCGGCACATCCGAGATCCCATAGAAATTGACGATTGCGGCAACCTTAATCGATGGTCCGAGCCCCGCTGATTCGGGCGCCATTCCCACCATCATCGCCAGGTGCCCACCCGCCGAGTTGCCCGTCACGATGATCTGGCTCGGATCCACTTTGTAATCCGCGGCGCGATCACGGAACCATTTCGCTGCTTCGAGAACATCGTTCACCGCAGCGGGCGCCGTGGCCACGTTGGCGAGCCGGTATTCGACGTTCGCCACTACAAAACCATGGTCGACAAATGGCAGGCAAAATGTTTCCAGCATGCTCTCTTTGTCGCCCCCGATCCAACCACCGCCATGAATCACAATGACGCCCGGCCGGTTCTTCAGAGCTGGGGCTCGAGCCTGTACGATATCGAGTACGGTTTCCGCGTGGAGGCTGTACCGGATGTTGGCTTCGATCTGGTAGTTCGCGCCGCAAGCGAGTGGGGAGAGCCCGAGCAGCGATAATACGGCTATTATGCAGGAAGCGCGCAACTACTTTGCAGGAACCGCGCAGCCGCCCTTGCCCTTGCAGGAGTTCTTGCCGGAGCAGCCATTGTCGCCGGTTTTGCAACCGCCCTGGCCTTTGCAATCGTTCAAGCCCTTGCAATCATGCTTGGCAGCCTTGTCTTTCTTCTTCTGATCGTCTGCTCCATAGAGCGCCGAGCCTGCCGTCAGACCCGCGGTCGCGGCTCCGAGGGCGATCGTGAACTTTCTGCGATTCATTAACTGCCTCCCTGACTGTCCGAATTCTCGCCTTTACCCCCACAGCTTAGCGATATCTCGACCCCGCGTGCAAGCCAACCACTTATGCTAGTCTTCAAAAGGGATCGAGCGCACAATTCAATGCAGCCTGATGACGTGGCCGAATGCCCTTTCTGCTTCGGCCGAATGCAGCTCGAAGATCGTGAAGGAGAAAGCTGGATGGTGTGTCCCAACGGCTGTCCAACTGAGCTCCAGATTCTAGTCCCCAAGCCTGTAGTGTCCGACCCAGCGGCGCTCCACGTTCGCGCAGCCAGCTCTTCCAAGTGAGGTTTTAAGCATGCGTCGTATCCTTTTTTCCCTGCTTCTCGTACTTCCGGTTTCGGGCGAGCTTGCGTATCAGAAACCGTCGAAAGAGATCCTCGACATACTGAATACGCCCGCAACGCCGGCGCTGGGTGTGAACCCGACCCGGACCTATGCGACGCTGTCGCAATCGGAACGATATCCCTCTATTGCGGAAGTGTCGCAGCCCATGCTGCGACTGGCGGGAATGCGAATTAACCCTCGCACCAATGGCCTGCACCTAGCGCCTTCGAGTTTCTCGATCATTCTGGTGCGGCTAGCCGATGGTGTGAGGATTCCCGTGTCACTGCCGCCGAACGCGCGGGCCGGCTCGCTGCGTTGGTCCGAGGATGGAATGCAGTTCGCCTTCCCCAACAGCACGGCCAATGGCATCGATCTATGGGTGGGCGATCCCACTACCGGGAAGACCAGGAAGATCGACGGTTTGCAACTCAACGCCGTGCTGGGCGATCCCATCGATTGGTTGCCCGACAATCGCACCCTGCTGGTGAAAGCCATCCCATCCGGCCGTCGATCGGCGCCGGTGGAGGCAACGGTACCGGTGGGGCCGAGCATTCAGGAGAGCTTGGGAAAGGCCGGCCCGGTACCAACCTACGAAGACATGCTGAAAAATCCGCACGATGAAGACCTGTACGAGTACTACGCGACCGCGCAGCTCGCTAAAGTGGATGCGGCCACTGGCGCGATCACTCCGCTCGGCAAACCTGGATTACTCGAAACCATTACGCCGTCGCCAGATGGCATGCATATTCTGGTAACGCGCGAGCATCGGCCGTTTTCGTATTTGCATCCGGCGCGGGAGTTTCCCAAGGAAGTGGAGATCTGGAATCCCACAGGCGCGATGGTTTATAAAGTGGCCAGCCTGCCCCTGCCTGAGCGCGTGCCGCTGGGCGGCGTCGAATCCGGTCCACGGCAGTTTCGTTGGATCGCGAGCCAGCGAGCGTCGCTGATGTGGGTGGAGGCGCTCGATGGTGGAAACCCGAAGGAGAAGGTGCCGCATCGCGATCGTCTGCTTGCGATCAAGGCTCCCTTCAAGGGTGAGCCAGCCGAGATTTTCAAGACCGAGCAGCGCTTCACGGGAATCCAGTTCGGCAAGAACTTCGCGCTGGTGGAGGACTACGATCGCAATACGCGCATTTTGCGGACTCTGGAGATCGATCCCTCGAAGCCCAACACCGATGCCAAGCTGGTCTGGAGCCGCAACCAGCAGGATCGTTACAAGGATCCAGGGCGGCCAGTGGAGCGACGCTCGTTAGGAGGGCGCGGCGGCGCCTTCGGTTTTCCTGGCGCCGGTGGAGGCGGGGAATCGACGCTGGTGCAGTCGGGCGACAGCATTCTCTTGATTGGCCAGGGCGCGAGTTCGCAAGGCGATCGACCATTTCTGGATCGCTACAATCTGGCAACCGGGCAATCGGAACGGCTGTTTCACTCCGCGGAGACGAACTACGAGACCGTGGATGCGGTGCTGGACGATCAAGGCATGCGCTTCATCACGCGGCGCGAGAGCCCGACCGAGCCACCGAATTTTTATCTACACTATGGCGCTTCAGAAAAAGCTCTGACGGATTTCAAAGATCCGACGCCGCAACTCCGCCGCATCAAGAAACAGCTGGTGACTTATCAGCGTCCCGACGGCGTCCCGCTGTCCTTCAATCTCTATTTGCCGCCGGATTACAAGCCGGGCACGCGGTTGCCGGCGGTTTTGTGGGCTTATCCGCGCGAATACAACGATGCGGACACGGCCGGCCAAGTCAGTGGGTCGTTGCAGCGTTTCACAACGATAACGGGCTACTCCGAGCTATTTTTCCTACTCGAAGGTTACGCCGTCCTGGATGATGCGGCGATGCCGGTGGTCGGGACGCCCGAGACCGTCAACAACACCTATGTCGAGCAGATTGTCGCCGACGCGAAAGCCGCGATCGACAAGGCCGCCGAGATGGGCGTGGTCGATCCCGATCGAGTGGGAGTGGGTGGCCATAGTTACGGCGCGTTCATGACCGCCAATCTGCTGACGCATTCGAATCTGTTTCGAGCGGGCATCGCAGAGAGCGGGGCTTACAATCGAACGCTGACGCCCTTCGGATTTCAAACTGAACGGCGCTCGTTCTGGGAAGCGCAGGAGATCTATTTGAAAATGTCGCCCTTCCTGCTGGCCGACAAGATCAAGGTTCCCGTCCTGCTGATCCACGGCGAGGCCGACGACAACACCGGAACATTTCCGATTCAGAGCGAGCGCATGTACGAAGCGATTCGCGGCAACGGTGGCATAGTGCGGCTGGTCTTTCTGCCGGACGAAGCGCACGGCTATCGTGCCAAGGAAACCATCGAGCACGTGCTGTGGGAAAAGTCGCGCTGGTTCGATAAATACGTGAAGAACGCAGGACCCTCGACTACGCGAACGGAGTAAGCGCGGACATCGCAACAAGCAACGTGGAGAAGCTGCACTCGAACCCTGCCTGGGAACAGATCCAAGAAGCGTTTCTTCGGACCGCTGACGCCTCCCCGGTGCTGAGCGGGCTAACGGGGTTGATCGATGCTATGGCGCTTCAGGCCTACGAAGTGTCACTCGCGCTTGCATTTCCGAACGGCTTGGCGACGCTGGCTGTGGGTGGTTTTGGACGGCGAGAACTGTTCCCATACTCCGATGTCGACGTCCTGATCCTGATACAGCGTGAATCGCAAACTGCATTGCTGAAGGACGCCCTATCAGAATTTGTCCGGCTGCTATGGGATGCGGGACTGCGGCTGAGCCACTCGGTCCGGACGCTGGCCGAGTGCTCTGAGATCCACGAGCAAAATGTTGAACTGAACATCAGCTTGCTGGATCGGCGGTTTCTGGGCGGCGACCGCGAGTTGTTTGCCAAGCTTGAAAACAAATTGCCGGACATCGAAGAGCGGCAATCGCGCGCGCTGGCTCGTCATCTGCGGCAACTCGCGCGGACGCGGCATATCAAATATCAGGACACTTTCTACCATCTGGAACCGGATGTGAAGGAAACGCCGGGCGGGCTCCGCGATCTGCATTTGATCCACTGGCTCTTGAAGCTACGGAAGACCGGCGCCGATGCCGCGGAACGGCTGGCTGGACCGACCAGGTTTGTGCATGCTGTCCGCTGCTCTCTGCACTACCACGCCGGGCGCGATCAGAATCTGTTGAGTTTCGACGAGCAGGAGGAAATCGCCGGGCAGCTGTTCCGCTCGGCCGGCGGGCCGCCGGAATTCATGCGTGAATATTTTCAGAATGCGCGTTTGATCTATAACGAAGCGCGCCGAGCGCTGGATTGGATCGACAAAAGCGAAACCTCGCTGCTGACTCAATTTCGCGACTGGCGATCGCGCCTGTCGAACGGCGAATTCACCGTTTCCAACGACCGGGTGTTTCTTCGAAATCCCACGCAACTAGAAAGCGATCCGGGAATCGTCTTGCGACTTTTCGAGTTCGTTGGGCGTCACGGCATCCCACTCGCCGCGGAAACAGAGCGCCGTCTGGAGCAGAACCGGGAGGTCTTCGCGACCTTTTGCGCTGGACCGAAGTTCCAGTGGTCCTCGCTGCGGAACATTCTGGGCCTTCCGCGTGCTCCCACGGCACTGCGAGCAATGCACAATGCGGGCCTTATCCAGGCCATGTTCCCGGAGTGGCAAGGCATTCTTTGCCTGGTCATTCCAGACTATTATCACCGCTACACCGTCGACGAACACACGCTGGTCACGATCGAGAAGCTAGACGAACTGGCCGCGACCCAGGACCCCGCTGCCCATCGGTTCGCCGAAATACTTTCCGAAATCGATGATCTGGCGCTGTTACGCTTCGCGCTGCTGTTTCACGACTCAGGAAAAGGATCCCATAGCGGCGATCATTCGCACCGATCCGTGGAACTGGCGCGCCAGGCCATGCAGCGCATGCAAATGCCCGCCGACGACCAGAGCGCCGTCGCGTTTCTAATCGAGCATCACCTCGATCTTTCGGCGGTCATGAATTCGCGCGACCTGAATGACCCCGCCACAGCGCGGGCGCTAGCCCAGGGCATCGGAACGATCGAGAGGCTCAAACTGCTTTCGGTTTTGACCTACGCCGACATTTCAGCGGTAAATCCGAGCGCGATGACGCCGTGGCGGCTCGATCGGCTATGGCAGGCCTATCGCGCAACTCATGAGGAGCTGGTGCGCGAACTGGAAACAGATCGCATTCTCGATGTGCCGGCCGATCTTTCGGATCTTTCGGATTCCGCAGCTTTCATCAAAGGGTTTCCAGTACGATACCTGCGCACACACACCCCTGGCGAGATCGAAACCCATCTTCGCCTTCGGCAACTCAGCCGTCCCACCGGCGTTGCGGTGCAGATCGATCGTCAGAACGGCATGTATCGCGTCAGCATCGTCGCTCGGGACATGCCGTTTCTTTTCGCCTCTCTCGCTGGGGCGGTGTCGAGTTTCGGAATGGACATACTGAAGGCGGAAGCGTTTTCTAACTCCAAAGGAGTGATTCTGGATACCTTCGTCTTCGCTGATCCGAAGCGCACGCTGGAGCTGAATCCAACGGAGATGGAACGGTTGCAGGAGACACTGGAGCGCGTGGCGCTGGGCAAGGCCGATATCGACGCGCTCTTGCGAAGCCGTCCCCTTCCGGCGAGACTAAAGCGCAGAACCGTCCGAGCAAGCGTGCACTTCGATTCCGACGCCTGCGAGACCGCTACGCTGGTCGAGATTATTGCCGAGGATCGGCCCCGGCTGCTGTACGATTTGGCCGCCGCGATCTCATCCACCGGCTGCAACATCGACGTGGTGCTGATCGACACCGAGGGACACAAAGCGATCGACGTGTTCTATGTGGCGTCAGATGGAAAAAAACTGACGTCCGACATCCAGGCAGTGCTGGAAAAAAAACTTCTGGAACGGCTGTAGGCGAAGCTGCTTAAATGTCGTAGTACAGAGCGAACTCGTAGGGATGCGGCCGCAACCGGATCGCGTCGGCTTCGTTCTTGCGCTTGTAGTCGATGAAGGTGTCGATCAGGTCTTCGCTGAAGACGTCGCCCTTGAGCAGGAAGTCGTGATCATCCTCCAGGCAGCTCAACGCTTCTTCGAGCGACGCCGGCATCGAGGGCACGCTCTTCATCTCTTCGGGAGACAGATCGTAGATGTCTTTATCGAGAGGCTCGCCGGGCTCGAGTTTATTAAGCACGCCATCCAGACCCGCCATCAGCATCGCCGAAAATGCCAGATACGGATTCGCGGCCGGATCGGGCGGACGGAACTCGACGCGCTTGGCTTTGGGGCTGGCGGAGTACATCGGAATGCGGCACGCCGCCGACCGGTTGCGCCGCGAGTAAGCCAGATTCACTGGCGCTTCATAACCGGGCACTAGGCGCTTGTAGCTGTTGGTGGTGGGCGCGATGATGGCCGACAAAGCGCGGGCATGCTTGAGTAGGCCGCCGATGTAGTTCAGCGCCATGGGGCTCAAACCGGCATAGCAATCGCCCGCGAACAGCGGCTTTCCGCCTTTCCAGATGCTCTGGTGCGTGTGCATGCCGCTTCCGTTATCGGCGAACAGCGGCTTGGGCATGAAGGTCACGGTCTTGCCGTGCAAGTTCGCCACATTGCGGATGACGTACTTGTACAGCATCATGTTGTCCGCGGATTTCACCAGCGTGTCGAAGCGTTGATCGATCTCGCACTGGCCGCCGGTGGCGACCTCGTGATGATGGCACTCGATATTCAGGCCGCACTGGATCATGGTCTCGACCATCTGGCCGCGGAGGTTTTGATAGTGATCGGTGGGTGGAACCGGGAAATAGCCTTCCTTGTAGCGCGGACGATAGCCCAGGTTGTCGCCCTCGCGCCCGCTATTCCAGCGGCCTTCTTCGGCGTCGATGAAATAAAAACCGGAGTGCTGGTTCTGATCGAAGCGCACGTTATCGAAAATGAAGAACTCTGCTTCGGCGCCGAAATAAGCTGTATCACCGACGCTGCTGTTCTTCAGGTAAAGCTCAGCTTTCCTGGCGATCCAGCGGGGGTCGCGATTGTAGTTCTGCCGGGTGATCGGGTCAATCACATCACAGACCATGACCAAGGTTTTGATCTCGTAAAAAGGATCGATGAATGCCGTGGATGGATCAGGAATCAAGAGCATGTCGCTCTCATTGATCGCAGCCCAACCCCGGATACTCGAACCGTCCATGCCGAAGCCATCCTGGAACGACTCCTCGGAAAGTTCGGTGATCGGATAGGAGACGTGGTGCTGCAAAGCTGGAATATCGGCGAATCGCAGATCTAGCTGCTTGACTTCATGTTTCTTGGCGAACTCCAAGACTTCTTTCGGATTCATTCAACCTCCCTGGGATTTAAAGCGACGCTTCGGGGAACCTTACAGGGTACCGCATTCGGGGACGCTCGAAGCATCCAAATTTTTAATCAAAGCTATAAACGGCTGATTGCTATTCCCGGTGGGTCGGATCAATCCAGCGCGTCTTCGACGGCGTCTCGGGGCTCGGAATATCCAAGTTGACGACGATGGGTTCCTGCCCGCTGCGCACTACCACGGCTTCCACCGGGATATCCGGGTTGGCGTTGATTTCCTGATGAGGCACGTAAGGCGGAACGAAGATGAAGTCGCCGGGCCCGGCCTCATCGACGAATTCCAACTGCTCGCCCCACCGGAATCGGGCGCGGCCCTTGACGATATACAAAACGGTTTCGAGATCGCCGTGGTGATGCGCTCCAGTCTTGGCGTTGGGTTGGACGACGACCGTTCCGGCCCACAGCTTGCTGGCGCCGGTGCGCGCATGATCGATCGCGGCGGCGCGCGTCATACCTTCGGTTTGTGGTGTGTTGCAATCCAACTCATCGGCATGCACAATGCGGATGCCATGGCGCTGCCAATCAGGTTTCGGTTGAGCGCTCATCTTGCTGATGTCAGGGCCGGCGCGAGTCTCGCTTCGGCGGCCGTTCGGCGGTTTCGCAGCAACTGCGCGATGGCACGGCACTCTTGGGCCAGTTCCTGGAACTGATCGGGGAACAGCGACTGGAATCCATCCGAGAGAGCGCGATCGGGATTGGGATGCACCTCCACGATCAGGCCGGACGCGCCCGCGGCGACGGCAGCCAACGCCATGGGATGGACCTTGTCGCGCTTGCCGGTGCCGTGACTGGGATCGACGATAATCGGCAGGTGGCTGAGTTTTTGCACGGCCGGAACGACGCTGAGATCGAGCGTGTTACGCGTGTGATCGGCGAAGGTGCGAACACCGCGCTCGCATAGTATCACCTGGTAATTCCCTTCCGAGAGAATGTACTCGGCCGCCATTAGAAATTCTTCGAGCGTGGACGACATTCCGCGCTTCAACAGCACCGGCTTGCGCGCACGGCCGGCACGCCGCAGCAGCGAGAAGTTCTGCATGTTACGAGCACCGATCTGGATGCAGTCGGCGAATTCCTCGACCAGATCGAATGTTTCGACGTCGATGGCTTCGGTGACAATACCCAACCCAGTCTCGTCGCGGGCTTCAGCGAGGTATCTGAGACCCTCTTCACCCAGACCTTGAAATGCATAGGGCGACGTCCGCGGTTTGTAAGCTCCGCCGCGCAGTAACTGGCCGCCTGCGGATTTGACGGCTCGAGCAGCAGCGAGAATTTGTTCCCGGCTTTCGACCGAACATGGTCCAGCGCAGAGTGCAAGCTCGGCTCCGCCCACCGGCGTGCCTCGAATCTCAACCACGGTATTGTCCGGCTTCACTTCGCGGCTGACCAGCTTGTAGGGCTTCGAAACTGGAATTGCTTCCGCGACGCCGGCCAGACTTTCGAACTCCGCCGACGGCACAGGACCATGGTTGCCGGTGATCCCGATGGCCGTGCGCTCGGCCCCTGGCATAACATGGGGGCGGAAACCGAGGCTTTGAATTTTTGCGCAAACGCCTGCGATTTCGGCGTCGCTCGCGTGCGCGCGCATTACCACTAACACAATATGATCCTCTTCAAAACCAGTGTATCGCGTTACGCTGCTAGAATTGAACAAACTCCGTGAGGGCCCGCCTCGAGCAGTACTTTCAACTTCGTGAACTCGGGACTGACTGGCGCACCGAAGTCCTGGCCGGATGCACGACCTTTGTCACGATGGCGTACATCATCTTCGTGAATCCGGCGATTCTGAACGAGACCGGGATGCCGTTGACGGCGGTGGTAGCTGCGACGTGTTTGTGCGCGGCAATCGGCAGTCTGTTGATGGGTATTCTGGCTCGCTATCCGATTGCGCTCGCGCCGGGAATGGGCCTCAACGCCTATTTCACCTACTCGGTGGTGAAAGGTTTGGGCGTACCGTGGGAGACGGCGCTCGGAGCAGTGTTTCTGTCGGGAGTGGCGTTCCTGATCCTGACGGCGGCGGGCGTGCGGCAGATGATCGTGTCCGCTATTCCGTTTGAGCTGTACGCAGCCGTGGCGGTCGGCATCGGCCTGTTCATTGCTTTCATCGGGCTGCACAATTCGGGAATCATTGTGGCGAACAAGGAGACGCTGGTCAGCTTGGGCAATCTCCGCAACCCTGACACGCTGCTCGCGATTGTCGGATTGCTGCTGATCGCGTCTTTGATGGCCTGGAGGGTTCGAGCCGCGATTCTGATTGGAATTCTCGGGACCACGGCTGTAGGTGTTGTGTTTGGGCTGGTGCGATGGCAACCGCAGACTTATTCGTTCCACGACATCACGGCCACCGCATTTCACTTGAATATCCGGGGCGCACTCAGTTACGGGTTAGTGGAGATCGTATTTGTTTTTCTGTTTGTCGATCTTTTCGACAATGTCGGCACGTTGGTTGCCGTCGGGAAGCAGGCGCGGCTGTTCGACCGGACCAACCAGATTCCGCGCATCAACCGGATTCTGTTTTCCGATGCCGTGGCCACGCTTGTCGGCTCACTGGCGGGAACGTCTACCGTGACGAGCTACATCGAGAGCGCTGCCGGGGTAGCGGCTGGTGGCCGATCGGGAGTGACGGCGATCACAACCGGGATGCTCTTCTTGATCGCCATGTTCATTGCGCCCGCGGTGGGAGCGATTCCGGCCGCCGCGACGGCGCCCGCGCTGATCGTGGTCGGCTCGCTGATGATCGCGCATGCCGCCGAGATCCCGTGGTCGAATCCGGTGATCTCAGTGCCGGCTTTTCTCACGATTGTCATCATTCCACTCACCTTCAGTATCGCCAATGGCCTGGCCTTCGGGTTCGTCGCTTACACGGTGTTGAAGATCGCCCGGGGTGAATTTCGCAGTGTGAACTGGCTGGTGTATGTACTCACGATCCTGTTCATCGCGAGATTCCTGTATCTGGGGTCGAGTTGATTTGCCGAATTAGAAGGATATTCCGATCAGGAACTCGGCTTGGTTGAGCTGCGATGGCGGCACGGTGAATGTGGTCGCTGCGTCGCCGCCCCAGCGCGAATAACGAAGCTCCGGACTGATCCTCACCAGCCAAAGTTTCAAATCTACACCGCCGCCCAGGGCGAAACCGGAGTTCGACAAGTACGGTCCTTGCGATCCGACATGGCGGAAGGTGGGGCCGGCTTCGACATACGGCTTGACAACCGGAGTGTGCAAGAAGTGATATTTCCCAAGAATCGGGAACTCCCAAGAAGAGATGGTCGCGGAATAGTGCGCCAGTGGCCGCGGAACCACGGTAATGTCGGTAATAAGATTGAGCGGCCGATATAATGCATCTGCCTCAACCGCGAATCCGAATGGCAAGGACAGTTCTACGGTAGGACCAATGACGTAGTTCTTGGAGTTCGAGAACGTATGAGTGAGCACATCGACCCCCGTAGTGGCGCTATCGGAGAAGGCATCGGTTAGCGGGACGCCGCCTTTGATCCCAAATGAAAACATGTGCTCCGCCGCAAGGGCGGTGGTGAGAGAACATGCAAGCAGAATGAGGCGATGCATACTTTTATTGGACGGACAGGGCGGCCAGTGGTTTCGCAGTTAAGTTTCAAGAATTACAATCGCCAAACCCTGTGCAGAAGTGTGAGTTAGGGAGAGTGCGATGTTGCGGACACCTAGGCTATCGGCGATTTGGGCGGCGACACCGTGGAACTGCAGCGTGGGTCGACCGGATGGCAGGTTGGAAACTTCGAAATCCTGCCAGCGAACTCCGCGCTTCCAGCCGGTGCCAATAGCTTTCATGCCGGCCTCCTTGGCGGCGAAGCGTGCGGCATAGCGTTCGTATCGATTCGCTTTGCGCTCGACATAGGTAATCTCCGCAGCGGTATAAATACGGGTGGTAAACCGGCTACCGTGGCGTTCGATGGCCGCGCGAATGCGGTCGACTTCCGCCAGGTCGATTCCAATGCCGACGATCACAACTCGGCGCCAGTGGACGTAATGGTAAGACGCCCGTGCTTGACGCCTTTAGTGCTGATCAAGGCATCCGCAATTTTCTTGACCACGCTCACGCGTCCCTTGACCACCAGCACTTCCAGGCAATTATCGTGATCCAGGTGAACGTGGAGCGTAGAAAGGATGTGATGGAAGTGCGAGTGCTGAAGGTCGGTTAGTTTCTCGTTAAGAAGCCGGACGTGATGGTCGTAGAC
>DATHOT010000116.1:0-54218 GCA_035484655.1 Bryobacteraceae bacterium
CGTGGCCCGGCCAATCAGCAGCGGCAGCACGCCTGTCGCCATCGGGTCGAGCGTCCCCAGATGGCCCACCCGGCGAGTGCCCGCCAGGCTGCGTACCCGGTTCACGACATCGTGAGAAGTGATCCGCTCCGGCTTGTCTACAACCAAAACCCCGTCCACCAGACCAATCTAGCGGAAATTGAGGCATGCGCGGATAATAGGAGCATGCGGAAATTCTCCGGCCCCGAGCTTAAGGATGCGCTCGACACCCTCCCCGGATGGAGCGTCGTCAACGCCAAGCTGCACAAGGAATACAAATTCGCCGACTTCATTCATGCCTTTGGCTTCATGGCCACGGCCGCGCTCGCCATCGAGAAGATGGACCACCATCCGGAATGGTTCAACGTCTACAATCGCGTGACCGTCGACCTGACTACTCACGACGCGCAGGGCATCACGCAAAAGGACGCCGATCTGGCCAAGCTTCTGGATGAAACCGCAAAAAGACTGCAATGAGAGTCCTTCTCCTCCTCGCTTGCGCGGCTAGTCTTTTCGCGCAGGCGACCTTCCCCGGCGCCGCCGCAGTCGATGAAGAGATCAACCAAGCCGTCCAGGACGGGTTGATCCCCGGAGCCGTGCTTGTGATCGGGCATGACGGCCAGGTGGTCTATCGAAAATCCTACGGCGAGCGGTCGTTGATTCCGGCGCGCGAGCCCATGACGGTCGACACCATCTTCGATGCGGCCTCGCTTACGAAAGTAGTCGCTACCACGTCGTCGGTCATGAAACTTTTCGAGCAGGGAAAGATCCGGCTCGACGATCCGGTGACGAAGTATCTCCCGGAATTTCAGGAAGGTCACAGCCCCATCACCATTCGTAACCTCATGACGCACTTTTCCGGACTGCGGCCCGATCTCGACCTGAAGCCCGCCTGGAGCGGGTATGAGACGGGCATCCATCGGGCCCTGATCGATAAGCCCGCCGGTCCCCCCGGCGTTCGCTTCGTCTATAGCGACATCAATTTCATTCTGATGGGCGAGATCGTGCGCCGTTTGAGCGGCCAGATGCTTTCTGACTTTGCCCGCGCCAATATCTTCGAGCCGCTGGGAATGAAAGACTCCCTCTTTCTGCCTCCGGCCTCGCTTCGCCCCCGCATCGCGCCCACGGAAATCGATCCTACCACCGGACGGCCGCTATGGGGTGTGGTGCACGATGACACTTCGCGCTACATGGGCGGGGTCGCCGGACACGCCGGCCTGTTTACCACCGCCGACGACCTGGCAAAGTTTGCCCAGATGCTGCTCGACCACGGTCAAGCCAACGGCACCCGTTTGTTCAGCCCTCTGACCATCGAAAAATTCACCACTCCCGAATCGCCCGCGGACCAGCCGATTCTGCGCGGCCTCGGCTGGGATATCGACTCGCCTTACTCCAGCAATCGCGGCGACCTGTTTCCGATCGGCTCCTTCGGTCACACCGGATTCACCGGCACTTCCATGTGGATGGATCCCGTCAGCCGCAGCTACGTCATCCTGCTCACCAACGTCGTGCATCCGCATCGCGGAAAATCACTGAGTTCGCTGCGTAGCCGTGTCGCGACCATTGCCGCGGCCTCGTTCGGAATCGCTGCTCCCGAGGTCGCGCTCACGGGCTATAACGAAACTATCGTCGGGCCCGGGCTGCACCGCGTAGTCGAGCCAAAGAAAGCCGTGCTTACCGGGCTGGATGTCCTGGCGAAGGACAATTTCGCCGCGCTGCGCGGGAAGCGCGTCGGGCTGATTACCAACCACACCGGTCTCAGCCGCGATGGAAAGCGCAATGTCGACCTGATGGTCGCCGCCGGGATTAAGGTTGTGACTCTTTTTACGCCCGAGCACGGCCTGGAAGGAACCCAGGATCAGCAGAACGTTTCGGACAGCAAAGACCTTGCCACCGGCCTCCCGGTTGTCAGTTTGTATCAGGGGTCCCGGCGCCGCCTCACTCCACAAATGCTGAACGGTATTGACGTGCTGGTTTACGATATTCAGGACGTCGGCGCTCGATTCTGGACCTATTCCTGCACGCTGCTTTACAGCATGGAAGAAGCCGCGAAAAAGCACCTGCCATTTTTCGTGCTTGACCGGCCCAATCCAATCACCGGCGTGCACGTCGAGGGGCCAATGCTGGATCCCGATCTCGTATCATTTGTCGGATGCCTCGATATCCCCGTCCGTCACGGCATGACCTTTGGCGAACTGGCGAAAATGGCCATTGGTGAGCGGAATCTGGGCCTGAACCTGCACATTATTCCGGTCGAGGGCTGGAATCGAGGTGACTGGTTTGATTCCACCGGTCTGGCTTGGATTGATCCCTCCCCTAATATGCGTAGCCTGAACGCCGCGACGCTCTACCCCGGCATTGCGATGCTGGAGGCGTCCCCGAACTACTCGGTCGGTCGCGGCACCGATGCTCCCTTCGAGCAGATCGGAGCGGATTGGATCCAAGGATCCGAACTGGCTTCGTTTTTGAACGGTCGATATATTCCCGGTGTTCGGGTTTACGCGACGCGCTTTCGTCCGGCTTCGTCCAATTTAGCCGGAAAAATGATCGAAGGCGTCCGGTTCGTTATTACCGACCGGAATTCGTTCGATAGCACCAGATTTGGATTGGAGTTGGGTTATGCCCTGGAAAAGCTATACCCTGGTAAAATCCCTTGGGACACAAACCGATTTCTGATAGGAAATCATGAGGTAATCGAGGCGGGCAAAACAGACCTGGACCCTCGAACGACGGTCCAGAATATGCAGGATTCTCTCGCCTCTTTTGTGAGCAGGCGAGAGAAGTACCTGCTCTATAAGTAAGGTTCTGACTAGGCCGCTGCGGATTTCGCGGCCGAGCCCTTGGGTTCGTTTTTGGGGCGATTCTTGCTGCCCGGGGGACGTCCCCGGCGCTTGATCATCGACATCCAGGCTGGTGGACGCCCACGGCGCCGCCCGCGACCCCGGGCTAATCGCTCCAATGTCATGATTGCTTCCTCGATCTGCTCCCGCTCGTTTCTTAACTCGGCCAACATTTTGTTGATGTCCATGTGTATCGGGTACCCCAGTAATTTTTTGATGTGAAAACCAGCTTTCGTTCGGGAAAGCGAACAAGATACGAATTATGAACTATCTTGTAATAAAGGTTGTACTCCATTTTCTAACATTTTTCAAGCGCTTTGTTCGGAAAACAGAACAGAACAGTTTTGGTACTGATCGTTTGGCCCTACGGGAATAGCTCCAAAGGGCTATCAGGCGCGCCGCTTCCAATAGAAATAGAAGGGTAGTCCAAGAGCGACCAGCCCCAGTCCCATTAATGACTCCCGCGGAGACTTCCAGAGCGTCGAGATCACCAGGCAACTTATCCCCAGGACAAAAACCACTGGAACGACGGGATAGCCCAAGGTCCGGTAGGGCCGCGGCAGATCAGGCCGCTTGTGCCTCAGAACAATCACGGCTGCGGTCGCCATTCCATAGAGGATTACGCTGGCGAAAATGACGTAAGTATAGAGCTGATCGTACCGTCCGCTGAGGACCAGCACGGCGGCCCAAGCGCTCAATGCCAGAATAGACACGCTCGGTGTGCGGTGCTGGGGATGGACATAACTTACTCGCCGAAAAAACAGCCGGTCCCGAGCCATGGCAAATGGGACGCGCGAGCCAGAAAGGATGGAGCCGTTTAAAGCGGCGAAAATGGAGATCATAGCGGCAATACTAACGGCATTGGCGCCCATTGAGCCCAGTACTTGGCGCATCGCTTCGCCGGCCACGCGATTGGTGGAACCGACGGCGCTGGCGGGTAATATGTAGAAATACGCGAGGTTGGCCAGCAGATAAAGGGCGATCACGGTCAGGGTTCCGGCGATCAAAGCCAAAGGAAGATTGCGCTGCGGTTTTTGAACTTCTGAAGCAACCATGCTGACATTGTTCCAGCCATCGTAAGCCCACAGCGCGGCTACCAGGGCTGCAAAAAAGCCTGTAATTCCCCCCGCCGCCGGGATGGAAGTGCTGTAATTGGCGGTGTTCCCGTGTCCGGTTCCCAGGCCGATCACAATGATCGCGACGATCAGCCCCACTTTCACGAGGGTCACGGCGACCTGGACATTGCCGCCTACCTTGACGCCGAAATAGTTGATGGTTGCTAGCACGGCAATCACGACCATTGCCAGCAATTGACCGTAGCGGATTTGGAGCGGCATGCCAGCCTCGCCGAGTGGCAGTGGCACTACCAGCCATACGCGTTCGAGTTCCGGATGAAAATTGGCCAAATAAATGAAAAATCCGGTAGCCAGGGTGGCGATTGAGCCGCTTTTGGCGACCCACATTTGGGTCCATCCGTAAATGAAACCCCAGAGTGGACCATAAGCTTCGCGGAGATAAACATACTCACCACCGGCTTCGGGAAGGGCGGCGGCCAATTCGGCATAGCTCAAGGCGCCGAACAACGACAGCATCCCGCCGAAGATCCAGACAGCGAAGACCATGAATGGCGAGCCCACGTTGTTGATCATGTCGCGGGGCACGATAAAGATCGCGCTGCCGATCACGGTTCCGACCACAATCGCGGCGGCGCTCCAGACGCCCAGATCGCGTTTGAGATCGAACCGGCCCTCAGATTCCGGTGGTTTTTCGGTCATTTGAAGATTCCTTTATCGCTACAGAAGCTAGCAAACCAGTGAAAAAAGTCGCTGTAGCGCCGATCAGAACGTACCAGGTGAAGGCAATGTGCGTCCATTGTTTGACGTAAATCATGACGGCTAGCCCGGCGACCATGGCGATCATAGCCGAATTCTCCTGCACGCGCCGGGTGAGCAGACCGAGTAAAAAGACGCCCAACAACGACCCATACAGGATGGAGGCGATGGTGAGGCCGGCTTCGAGCACCGATCCCCAGTTTCGCGCCACCAATCCGATCAGGAAAAGGATGACGCCCCAGGCAACCGTCGCCCAGCGAGCGATTCCCAGGAAATAGGACTCCGGCCGGTCGGTATTTCTGGCAGCCAGAAAAGGCTTGTAGAAGTCCATGACGGTGGTGGAGGCGAGCGCGTTCAAGGCGGCGCTAAGGTTCGACATTCCCGCGGCGAGAATGGCTGCGATCACCAAGCCGGCCACTCCTGTCGGCAAGTTCTGCCAGATAAAAGCCGGGTAAATCGACTCCAGCGGTTTGGGCGCGGCCAGATGCGCATCAGAATAGTGGACATAGAGCATTAGCCCGATGAACAAGAATAATCCGAATTGAAAGAAGATCACCACCCAACTGGCGAATAGCGCGGCGCGGCTTTGCCCTTCGTTCTTGGCCGCGAGCAGCCGTTGCACCAGCAGCTGTTCGGTTCCATGACTGGCGGTGGTAAGAAAGCAGCCGCCGATCAAGCCGGCCCAGAAGCTATAGCTGCGAGCGAAGAATTCGGCTGTAAACGAAAATCGGAAATCGAAAACCTGGAATTTGTGCGCAGCCTGGGCTACCTGAGCGACGTGCGGCCAGCCGCCGGGAATCTGATGCAGGATTACGAAGAAGCTCAGCACGGCCCCGGCGACATAGAGGAACATCTGCACCACGTCGGTCCAGATCACGGCGGTCATTCCACCTTCGAAGGTATAGAAGAGCGTCAGGCCGACAATCACGGCGATGGAGGCGACTTCGCCGGTGCCGAGAATTATCGAAATAACGATGGAGATTGCAAACACGCGCACTCCTTCGGCCAAGGCGCGCAATAGCAGAAAGGCGCCGGCGGTGAGTTTTCGGATTCGTTCTCCGAAGCGGCGCCGCATTAATTCATAGGCGGTGTACATTTCGCCCCGGAAATATTGTGGAAGGAATAGAACCGAAATCGCGATCCGGGCCAGCAGGTACCCCAGTACCAACTGGAGAAACTCGAAGTTTCCAGAGAAAGAGAGCGCAGGAGTGCCGATCACGGTGAGAGTGCTGGTTTCGGCTGAGACAATCGACAGCGCGATGGCCCACCAAGGAGCGGTATGTCCGCCCAGGAAGTAATCCTTGAGGCTGCGCTGGCTCTTACGGAAGCGCGCTCCGAACCAGGTGATCGCGATCAGATAAGCGGCGATGGTGGCCAGGTCGAGAAAGCGCACCGGAAAGCGGATGATAGCACGGCGTGCGCTTTACGTAACGGTCGGTTGCTGCATGGTCATGCAATGCAGCGTTCCCAGGCCCAGCACCAGGTCTCCGCAGTAAATGCCGGTAACCTCGCGATCGGGAAAAAGCGCCGCCAGCACATTTAGCGCTACGCGATCCATGGGATCGTTAAAGGTCGGGACCAGCACCAGTTGATTAGCGATATAGAAGTTTGCGTAACTGGCCGGCAATCGTTGCCCGGCGAAATAGACCGGCTGCGGCATGGGCAGTGTCACCACGCGGAGCCCGGTGCGCTCGAGCAGCGCCAGATTCTCTCGTAGAGGCTCGTAATTGGCCTCGTCCCGATTTTCCTCGACTACAGTGACCACGGTGTTCTCGTCCGTGAAACGCGCCAGATCGTCGATGTGGCCGTGAGTGTCGTCGCCCGCGATTCCGTTCTTGAGCCAGATGGTGCGGGTAATTCCCAGGTAATCCGCGAAGAATTGTTCCAGCTCCGCGCGCCCGAGCCCGGGATTTCGAATCTGGGTGGTTTCGCTTAACAGGCATTCCTCGGTGGAGAGCAGAGTGCCTCGGCCGTTGACATCGATGCTGCCGCCTTCCAGTACAATGCCAGGGTCATATTCACGAAGCTTGAGGTGCTTCGCCAGAAATGCCGGGACCTTGTTGTCGTCCTTCCAGTTGTCGTACTTGGCCCAGCCATTGAAGATCCAGTTGGTGATGGCGACCTCGCCGCGCGGGTTGCGAATGAAGATCGGGCAATAATCGCGAGTCCAGCTTCGGTTGGTCGGGTGGCGGAAGAATTCGACGGAGTCCAGGTTGGCGTCGCATTTTGCGAGAACCCGGCGAGCGCTCTTTTCCAAGGACGCGTTCTCCACCAAAATGCACACTTTCTCAACGCGGGCGAGCCGTCGCACGATATCGCCGTAGATCCACTGAATCGGTGCGAATTTCCCCGGCCAGTCCGTGCGCTCGTGCGGCCAGGCCAGCCAGGTGGCCACATGAGGCTCCCATTCGGCGGGCATCCGGAATCCGGATCGCGACGGTTTCAGTCCAGCCATCGCTTCAGAATGGGGGCATAGGCATCCACGCGGCGATCACGCAGGAAGGGCCAATTGCGGCGCACTTCTTCCATCCGATGCGGATCGCATTCGGCTACCAGGATCTCTTCGGCGGTCGCGGAGGCTTCGGCGATCACCTGTCCGAATGGATCGGCGATGAATGAGGAGCCCCAGAACTCGAGACCGCGATCAGGCGGTCCCTCAAAGCCGACGCGATTGACGGCCGCCACGTAAATCCCGTTGGCGATGGCGTGAGCGCGTTGGATGGTGCGCCAGGCGTCTAGCTGTGAGGGCCCATATTGCGCTTTTTCGGCGGGATGCCAGCCGATGGCGGTGGGATAGAAAAGGATATTCGCGCCGCCGATGCTGGTTAGGCGGGCAGCCTCCGGATACCATTGGTCCCAGCAGACCAGCACGCCGAGGCGTCCGAATTGCGTGTCGAAATTGACGAAGCCCAAATCGCCGGGGGTGAAATAGAACTTTTCAAAATACAGCGGATCGTCGGGGATGTGCATCTTGCGATAGAGACCCACGATCTCGCCGTCGTCGCCGATGACCACTGCCGTGTTGTGATACAGGCCGGCGGTTCGGCGCTCAAATAGCGAGGCGATGATAACGACGCCAAGCTCCCGAGCCAAGTCGCCCAAGGTTTCGGTGGTGGGCCCAGGAATGGGCTCGGCCAGCGCAAAAAGCGCGGCATTCTCCTCGCGGCAAAAGTATTGCGAGCGGAAAAGCTCCTGCAGGCAGACGATTTGGGCGCCGCGCGCCGCCGCCTCACGAATCCGCCACCGGGCTTTTTCAAGATTCTCGTTAGGGTCGACGGCGCAGCTCATCTGCACCAGGCCCACACGGAATTTGTCCATGCTCATCTCTTTATTGTGGCTGCTCACATGTACAGCCCGCCGTTGACGTCCAGCACATGGCCGGTGATATAGCCTGCCTCTTCACTCGCCAGAAAACTCACCGCCGCGGCCACATCGCCGGGACGTCCCATGCGCTTCAGCGGAATATTGTCGAGCATTTTTTGTTTCAGTTCTTCGGAAAGACCCTGGGTCATGTCGGTTTCGACGTAGCCCGGCGCGACCGAGTTTACCGTAATATTTCGACTGCCCATCTCCTGTGCGATCGACTTGGTCAGCCCAATGAGTCCGGCTTTGGACGCGGCGTAGTTCGCTTGTCCGGCGTTGCCCATCTCGCCTACCAGCGAAGAAATATTGATGATGCGCCCCCAGCGCTCTCGCATCATGCCGGGAAGCACCTGCTGAATCGCGACGAACGCACCGGTCAGGTTGGTGGCGATCACGATGTCCCAATCCGGTTTCTTCATGCGCATCGCCAGGCCGTCTTTAGTGATTCCGGCGTTGTTCACCAGAATAGCGATCGGCCCGAAGTCCTTGCCGATTTTCGCGATGGCTTCTTTGATCGATTCAGCATCGCTAAGATCCATGGACGCCACGAAAGCTTCGCGGCTCTGGGCGCGGATCTCGCCGGCCAGCGATTCCAGTTGCTCGATATTGCGCGCTGCCACTGCTACACGAGCTCCGGATTCTGCTAAAGCCAGCGCGCACGCTCGCCCGATGCCGCGGCTTGCGCCGGTGATCAATGCTGTTCGATTTGTCATCAGACCCGATTTTCCATCATAGTAAAACCTGGGTACTCCACTTCCCTTATGGCATATAGCGACCTGCGCGAGTTCATCGCCGCGCTCGAGAAGAATAAAGAACTGCGGCGAATTCCCTTCGAGGTCGATCCTTATTTAGAGATCACTGAGTTTGCCGATCGCGCCGTCAAGCACGGCGGACCCGCGCTGCTGTTTGAAAAACCCAAGGGCAGCCGCGTTCCGGTGCTGATCAACAGCTTCGCAAGCGCGCGCAAGATGGAGATCGCGCTACAGGTGGATTCGGTGGAGGAGGTGGCCGGCAGAATTTCCGGGTATCTGGAAATGCGGATGCCCGAAGGTTTGATCGGCAAACTAAAGATGCTGCCCAAGCTGGCTGAGATGGGCTCTTTCTTTCCCAAGATCGTTTCAAGCGGTCCCTGCAAGGACGTGATCCGCCGCGATAACATTTCGCTGGCAGAATATCCGATCCTGCATTGCTGGCCCGCAGATGGCGGTAGGTTCATTACGCTTCCGATGGTGTTCTCGAAGAATCCGGATACGGGCAAGCGCAACTGCGGCTGTTACCGGCTGCAGGTCTATGATGAGCGCACGACTGGGATGCACTGGCAAACGCATAAGCAGGGCGCGGAGCATTACCGGCGACTGGTCAAAGAAGGCAAGCAGGCGCGCATGGATGTCGCGGTGGCTCTTGGCGCCGATCCGGCCACGATGTATTCCGCCATTCTGCCCCTTCCGCCGGATCTGGACGAGATGATGATCGCCGGCTTTTTGCGTGGGAAGCCGGTGGAGATGGTGAAGTGCGAAACGTCGGACCTGGAGGTGCCGGCGAACTCGGAAATCGTGCTGGAAGGTTACGTCGAGTTGGGCGAGCTGCGGCGCGAAGGACCGTTCGGAGATCACACCGGCTTCTATTCGCTCGAAGACGATTATCCGGTCTTCCACATCACATGTATCACGCAGCGTAAACATCCCATCTATGTCACGACGATCGTCGGGCCTCCGCCCATGGAAGATTTTTACATGGGTAAAGCGATCGAAAGGATCTTTCTGCCATTGATGCGCCTGCAACTGCCCGAGATCCGCGATATCTCAATGCCGGCGGAAGGCATTTTCCATAACTTGATCCTGGTCTCGATTCGCAAGTCGTATCCGCTGCATGCGCGCAAGGTAATGCACGCTATCTGGGGTCTGGGTCAAGCGATGTTCAGCAAGTGCATCGTGGTGGTGGATGAGGACGTGGATGTTCAGGACACCCGAGAGGTGGCCTGGAAGGCGCTGAACAACATCGATCCGGAGCGTGACGTCCAGTTCGTACTAGGACCGGTAGATTCGCTCGATCACTCCAGCCGCCTGCCGAACTACGGATCGAAGATGGGGATCGATGCGACGCGGAAGTGGAAAGAAGAAGGTTTCAATCGCCCCTGGCCGGATGTGATTCGTATGTCGGCGGACGTGAAGCAGCGAGTAGACCAACTGTGGAAGAAAGCCGGGCTGGGCTGAAGCGGCTCGTTTTGCAGCTCGCGTTTTGCAACTCGAATGCTAAACTGGATGTAAACACGGCGGCATTAGCTCAGTTTGGTAGAGCGCCGGATTGTGGTTCCGGAAGTCGAGGGTTCGAATCCCTCATGCCGCCCCAAGATCAAAAGCCACCCTGCTCCTTTCCAGCAGCGATCAGCCCATTACCGCCCAACAACGAGCTGACCGGTTTGCGCAAAACACATTTTGGCCCGGAGAGCGCCATGGGCGGCCTGATTAGCTCCCGATGGGGAACATTGGTCGGCAAGCCTTCCGATTACGGCACCCATTGGCAAGGATTTGGGAAGCGCTATGGGATGCGGCTAACTGGCGTCTCGGTCAGCAAACGCGATGGAGGCCAGTATCGACGCGATCTGGGGCGAGCATCCACGCTACGGGCGATCTCAATCGGAGCCGTTCAGGGGCCGCCTGGCCCACGTCGTCAAGGCGACTTTCCTGGCGACGAATCGACAGGCAGTAACTTTATTTCGAACACCTGGCGGCCGGATAGCGAGGCTTCCGTGGGCAACGCAGCTTTTCGCACTCTGCTGGGCTTTGTTGGCCGGAGCAGCAACGCGTTTCAGGAGTTCTGGCCGGATGTTCGCCATCGATTTTCCGGCCAGGAATTGAACGCGAAAGTATTGCCGACCACGAAAAACCTGCCGATCTCGGCTTCAGAGCCTGACCATTAAACATTTTTTAGCGGGCCGTTAACTCATGGCTGCTCATTCGATTCCAAAGCAAGGATGGCATGCACTGGCAGTTGGAACCAAAACTGCGTTAGAAGTTGCGTTGGGATACTAGCGGCTAGATTGTAACGTCTTCAAAAGGAGCAAAAACATGAAGTATGGTGCGAGTTTGATGTTAATGTTATCGACGGCCATGTGGTGCGGTGCGGCGGACAACAGTCCTGAAAAGCACATCCGCGAATCGGCCGCCGTATTGAGCGAAATCATGGGCGCCAGGGACAGGGGAATTCCAGAGGACCTGTTGGAAAAGGCGCAATGCGTGGGTATCATCCCCAATCTGAAGCGCGCCGGCTTCATTGTGGGCGCCAAATACGGCAAGGGTGTCGTTACCTGCCGTGTCAACGGCGGATGGAGCGGGCCGGAAATGGTCCGGATTGAAGGCGGAAGCATCGGCTTTCAAATTGGCGCCGGTGAAACCGACGTGGTTTTCCTCGTCATGAATGAGCGCGGAATGAATAGACTGATGTCGGACAAGTTCACGGTGGGCGGCGATGCCAGCGTGATGGCGGGTCCGGTGGGACGTTCAGCGCAAGCCGAGACCGACGCGATGATGCATGCCGAGATTTTGGCTTGGTCACGTTCGCGCGGAGTATTTGCCGGCATCGCGCTCGATGGCGCTACGATGCGGCCTGACAAAGATGACAATCGGGCCATGTACGGCCATGACGTAACGCCGCAGGAAATCCTGCACGGCCGCTTGAATCCGCCTCCTGGAGCCGATCAATTGTTCGCCGAATTGAATCACTATCCTTCGAAAAACTCTGCTCGAAACCGGTAGTGTCACCGCTACTTGCGGTAACTGATCGCCAACCGGCAGGGTCTAACTCTCGGGCCGCGCTTGATGCGGCCGATTATAGGAAGGGAGTCATTCACTATGAAGAAAGACCCAGTTTGCGGTATGCAGGTAGACGAGAAGAAAGCTACGGCAACCAGCACGCATGACGGTGAGCGCTATGCCTTCTGCAGCCAGGACTGCAAGAACAAGTTCGATCAGAATCCTGATCGGTACAATCAGTCCAGGCAATCACAGCAACAGCAGCCACAGATGAAATAGTTAAAAACCGGCGGCTCCCAGGGCGAAGGTCCCGGGGGCCGCTTTTTTGTTTGGCAGGCCGGAAACCTACTAAAGCCGGATAAGCGCCAAGCCGCTGGCGGTATCGAATTCCCTTCTAAGGTGGGCCGGCGATTCAGTCAACACGATCTCCAGTGTCGGCCGGACGAATCCCTCCAACAAGTGACCGCCGGCAGTGATTCCATTCCGCTTTCCAACTACCACATGGGCATGGATTTTCGGCTGGTCCTTTTCCAGGGCGACATCGCCGATCAGTGAAACCACTTCCACCTGCTCATCCGCCGGTATCTTGAGGTAATCCTTCTTTTCCCAATCGTAGTAGCCAAGTACGACTCGCGAAAAAGCCCCGATGCCCGTGAAATGCGCACCCACCAGACTATGCTCTTTCGCAAAAGCGAGCAGCCCAGACATCGCTTCGTCGCCAGTGTCGAAAACCAGGGCGAAACTTTTCGGCCCGTAGGGCTCCAGCAGTTTCGATTTCATCGCTCGATTTTATACCAGCTCCCGAATCTTATCTTCCAATATGTCATCGATGATCTTCTTGCGGTCGGGCGTGCCCTTGGCGAGGGATTCGGCAAAGTGTGCCGCTTGACGCGCGGTAATCTTGGGCGGCATGGGAGGCTCGTTGGGATCCACAACCGCTTCGATGACCACCGGGCCCTCGGTTTTCAAAGCTTCGTCGAGAATGTCGCCGCATTCCGCCGCTTTCTCGATGGTGTAGCCCTTGGCGCCACAAGCGCGAGCGAACCCGGCAAAGTCGATAGGAGTCAAATCGCATCCAAACTCAGGGTTGCCAAGAAATACCATCTGTTCCCATTTGATCTGCCCGAGCGTATTGTTCTTCATGACGACTACTTTGATGGGCAGCTTGTACCGGACCGCTGTCACGAAGTCGCCCATTAGCATCGTAAATCCTCCATCACCGACGAACGCGACGCACAGTCGATTGGGATAGGCGATCTGCGCCGCGATGGTGTAAGGCAAGCCGCAAGCCATGCTCGCGAGATTGCCGGAGACGGTATGCATCTGGCCTCGCTTGGCGGGGATGTGGCGAGCCCACCAGGTGGCGATGGTTCCGCTGTCGCAATTAACAATGGCATTGGTTGGCAGGCGCTGGCCTAACTCGCCGGCCACCACTTGTGGCTTCATCGGGCTGGTGTTCGCGGTGGCCTGCTTCTCCATCAGCTTTTTCCAGTCCTTCATGCCGGACTGAGCGTGCGACAGAAAACTCTTCTTGCTCTTCGTTTTCAAGAACGGCAACAAGGCCTGGAGCGAGCGGCGGCTGTCTCCGACCAAGCCGACTTCAATGGGATATCGAAGCCCAATGCGCGCCGGATCGAGTTCTATTTGTACGCCCCGGGCCTGTCCGGGCCGCGGCATGAATTCGATGTAAGGAAAAGAGCTGCCAACGATGAGGATGGTGTCGCAGTCCTCCATCGCTTCCTGTGATGGCAAGGTGCCGAGCAGACCGATGGAGCCGGTAGTGTACGGGCTATCGTCCGGTACAGCTGCTTTGCCAAGCAGTGCCTTGACGATGGGCGCGGCCAGCCTCTCGGCAGTCTGTTCCAGTTCGTCGGTAGCGTGCAAAGCACCCCGGCCGGCGAGTATGACGACGCGTTTACCGGAGTTCAGGGTCTCCGCCGCGCGCCGAAGATCATCCTCGCACGGAAGCCGCGCGCTATCGGCTTGAGCATTTGAAGCATGGTTGGCAACATTGCGTTCGCTACGGCCGTTGCTTTTAGGTTTTACCTCGCGCTCCTGGAAATCCACCGGAATACACAGATGCGAGACGCCCCGGTAGGCGAGCGCGGCGCGGCAAGCCAACTCGGCGATATTCTCCACGTGCTCAGGGCCCATGCAGCGAGCATTATAGACGCACACATCCATGAAGAGCTTGTCGAGTTCCACGTCCTGTTGGCTGCGCGTGTCGGACAGATCGTGGAACTGCATTCCGGTGATGGCCAGCACCGGCTGCCCGTCCAGTTTCGCGTCGTACAGGCCATTCAACAGGTGAATGCCGCCCGGACCGGAGGTGGCCAGGCAGCAGCCCAGACGGCCGGTATGTTTTGCATAACCGCAGGCCATGAATGCGGCCGATTCTTCGTGCCGCACTTGAACGAATCTCACTTTATCCTGCCGCTTGCGGAGAGCTTCCATGATGCCGTTGATACCGTCGCCGGGAAGTCCGAACACCACGTCCACGCCCCAGGCGTGCACAATCTCGATGAGAACATCGGAAGCGGTTCTGGTCATAACGTCTAGACTGGCCTCGGCGGTATAGGTTTCAGCCGGCAGCCGCGATAGATTCGGCCGGCCAATTGCGTCAAATGTCTGATGGCGGAAAAGGCGACGGCCGCAAGCGAGTTGATACCCGAACACCCCACGCTACGCGCTCTTCGGGAAGAGGTTCAGCGCTGCCGCGGATGTGAACTTTACCGTTACGCCACGCAGGCTGTATTTGGCGAAGGACCCAGGTCGGCGCGGATCGCCTTGGTGGGCGAACAGCCAGGCGACGAAGAGGACCGGCAAGGACATCCGTTCGTGGGGCCCGCGGGTAAGCTGCTGAACAAAGCGCTGGAGGAAGCCGGCATCGATCGGTCGAATGTTTATGTGACTAACGCCGTGAAACACTTCAAATTTGAGGAGCGCGGGAAACGTCGCTTGCACAAGAAGCCGAGGATGTCGGAGATCAAAGCTTGCAAGCCGTGGCTCGAAGCGGAGATGTCGCTCCTTAAGCCGGAAGTGATTGTGTGCCTGGGAGCGACGGCCGCGCACGCTCTACTCGGGCCAAAATATCGGTTAACCAAAGAACGGGGCAAGTTTGTCGAACACCACTTGGCGCCGCATGTAACGGCTACAATCCATCCCTCAGCGGTACTTCGAGCGCCCGACGCGGAGGGACGTCACGAAGAGTATCGTAAATTGGTCGACGATCTCAAAGGCGTTAGGAACTTATTGACGCCAAAAAAATAAAAAACACATTGGTCCCGGCTCGGTCTAACAACGGGAGCCGTGCAGCTCCCATCTATTCCTCGAAACAAGGAGCATCATTTATGAAAATTGAAAGTATGGAAGACCTTTTTCTGGCAGAGATCGAAGACCTGTATGACTGCGAGAAACGGCTGACGAAGGCTCTGCCGAAGATGGCGAAGGCGTCGACTTCTCCGGAACTGCGGCAGGCTTTCGAATCGCATCTGCAGGAGACGCAAGGCCATGTCGAAAGGCTGGAAAAGGTTTTTTCGGCCCTGGGTAAGCAACCCAAAGCTGAAACCTGCGAGGCCATCAAAGGATTGATCGAAGAAGGCGAAGAGATGATCAGCAATACCGATCAGTCGCCGGTGCGAGACGCGGGCATCATTGCGGCCGCCAATCGCGTGGAGCACTATGAGATGGCTGCCTATGGATCGGCCCGGAACTTCGCGCAGACCTTAGGGTTGACTGCGGCGGTTACGCTTCTGGAGCAGACGCTCGAAGAAGAGAAAAAGGCGGATAAGAAGCTTACCCAGTTGGCTGAGACAAAGATCAACGCGGAAGCATTGCGGAGCGCTCCGGTCCACCATCGTTAAGTTGAAGGAGGCGGCGGGATTAGCGGTCTCGCCGCCGCCCGCTTCTGCTACCCCCGGCGTGAGCGCACGGCTAAGGTTTGCACCCTAGCCTTTAATGGCCTGTGGTTGTCGATATTGAAGATAGGTAATGACACCTATCGACTTGTCCGATCAGGCCGCTGACCAAGGGGAGCAACAATCGGCGCTCACGTGCTATCAGAGCGCCATCCTGGCGATCGCGAAATGCATGGCTGAGGTTTGCCCGCGGGTCGGATTGGTCTACAATCATCGGCTGCTCCGGTTGCCACGCCGGCTGGGTTTCGACGCCACGCCGCAAGCGCTGGCCGCGAGCCGGGAAGCCGTGGAGGCTGACGTTGCCGAATACGGCCAAGCCGCCAGTGCCTGGATAAATTCGGGAGTGGAACTCGCGCACGAAATTCTGGCCGTGGCCGGTAAAGCGACCGACAGCGACGGTCACACCGACGAATTGCATGCCGCCATGATGGAAGAGCTGGCCGAGCAGATGGAAATCTCAGCCGAAGTTGACGATGCAACGCAAGTGCGCATCGCGCTCAAGCGTTACGCCACCGGGCTTCGCTCGTATGTGCAACGCAGAAAAAAGGAACAGCCTCCGGTCCTGAGCGAACTGCAGGGCCGCGCCGAAGCGTTAGCCGAATGGCTGGGAAGCGCCAGTCCAACTAACATCATCGATTCTCTCACCGGGCTTCTCAATCGCGGCGAGGCGGAGCGGCAGTTGCTGGCTTACTTGAAGCGAGACAAGCCTTTCTGTGTTTTGCTCTTTGAGTGGACCGAAGCGCGGAGTGTTCCGCCGCAGTTCGGCCGTTCTGGCGCCGATCAAATCCTCAAGGCGCTGGGAGACCGTCTCATTACGCTGGTGCGGCCGCGGGACGTGGTTTACCGCTGGAGCCAGGACCAACTGGCGGTTATTTTTGAATGTGCGGGCGCGGAGGCCATGGCGCGGTCCGTGAAGATCGCCGACTGGCTATCGAGCAAGTATTCGGCGGTGGTGGACGGCATTGTTTGGAAGGTGGAAGCGCAGGCGGCCGTCGCCGTCATCGAGCGTCACGGGGGCGAAGCGCTGCAGGACTTTATTCAGAGGATAGACGTGGCGCTGAAGCCGGAAGTCGCGCAGCCGGTGGCTTAACTTGGCGCAGGTCTCCCGACCTGCGAGAGATTTGCAGCTAGCTAAGGCTCTACTTTACTTGGCGGGATGGAAATAGCCGCGTGCCAGGTCGGGCTTCGATTCCAAGGCTCGAGTCCAGAAGGTGCGCGCCTCTTCCTTTTGCCCGAGCGCTTCCAGGGCATGGCCAAGATTCAACATGGCTTCCGGGAATTGCGGCTGGATCTCGATCGCTGAACGGTAGAAACGCGCGGCATCTTCCAGCTTGTTGAGCTGTTGTGCAAGAAGCCCGCAGTTATACAGAATTTCGGGTGTCGTTTGACCGGCCTCGATCAGGCGCTGGTGATAGACCAGTGCCTTTGAATGATCGTCCCGCTTGAGGGCGGTTGCTGCCAGGCCTTTCAAGGCTTCTACCGACTCGGGATGCCGTGAAAGTAATTTTTCCAGAGTAGTCTGCGCGCGGTCAAACTGGCCGGCTTTAGAGTAGCCGATGCTCAGGTTGACCTCGGCTTCAGGCCAATCGGGCTGCTTGGCGAGGCAAGCCTCGAAGGCCGCGACGCTTCCGCTGGCATCGTCGCGCCGAAGACGCAGATAGCCCAGACGGAACCAGGCGTTTTCCAAACTCGGATTTTTCTCCACCAGCTTTGCGTACAAGGTTTCAGCCTCACTGGTAGAATCCTGACGCTCCGCAATCCAGGCCACCTGGAATTTGAGGTCATCACGGTCGGGCGCAATTTGGGCCGCTCGCTCGAACGCGCCGCGAGCCGGCTTCAGTTCTCCCAGTTCCTGGTAGACTACGCCCAGATTGATGTGCGCGTAGATCGCGTCATCCCGTATTTCACGCGCCCGCTGATAGGCCTGGATGGCGTCCTGGAGGCGTCCCAATTTTTGATAAGCGACGCCCAGGTTGAACCAGTTGTCATATACAGTAGGCGCCAGCTCGGTGAGCCGCAGCGTATGTTTGGCGGCCTCTTCGAAATCGTCGTGCGCGAAGGCTGCCGAGGCGAGACCTTCCAGCGCGGCCGCGGCATCCGGCCGAAGCGACAGCAGCCGTACCGCGTAGCTTCGGACCATCTTGTAGTCCTTGCGCTGCATGGAGAGGCTGATCATGTTCACCAGCGAGTCTTCGGCTTTAGGATTGAGTTGCAGGATTCGCTCGTAGAGCAGCGCGGCCTCGTCAAATTCCCAGCCCATCTGCAGCGCGACGGCCTTGCCGAACAACGCGGGCTCCGACTCAGGAGCTTGGGCGAGGGCGGCGTCAAACGCCTCGCGCGCCTCTTGTTGTTTGTTGAGATGCAGCAAACAGGCTCCGATGGCCAACTGCGTCTCGAGCTGCTTCCCGCCCAAGGGCAGTGCCGCCCGGAAGCTGTCCACAGCCTCGGTATAGCGCCCCAGATTCTGTAAACAGAGACCCAGGTTGAACCGGATTTCCGCGCTATCCGGCCGGATCTTGGCCAGCCGCGAATAACTGGCGGCTGCGTCCTCATGACGGTTGAGCTCCAACTGGATATGTCCGCGAGCGGCGGTGATTTCCGCCAATTCGTTGGCATCGGCGTCGGCTTCAGCCCCCTCGAGCACCTTAAGAGCCTCTTCCCGTTCACCCTTCATATGCAAGGAGACCGCCCGCGCCAGGCGGCGCAAGGAAGAGCCAGCCGCCTCCGTGGCGACCAGTGCTTCCGGGTGAATCTCGACTTCGGCCACGGCGCCGTCCCCGGTCTTAGTTTTCTTGAACATTGATGCACCTCAAATTCCCGGCCAGTGAATTTTGCTCCGGCCGAGGTACTAAGTCAATTAATCGGCCCCCTAAGGCATTCTCTTCATAGTTGGTCCATGCTTTTTGACAAACCCTAGCGGCCGGCGGCGATCAGGTCATCGAGCTGCGCGGTGACAACGGGTAGCTTGGGCCCTCCGCGCCGGGGCAAGGCGTTCGCCGCTAGAACTCCCGGAGTCGAAGTTTGAGCACCTAAATCCAATGAGATAGCTGGTGGCTTCGGACTCAGCCGCAGAGTCGCAGACTGCTGAGTTACCGTGGAATCAACCCGCAGCTCGCCGGCTAAAGAGCGCAGCGATGCGAGGTCGGTCTCGGTGCTCGAGGCCAACTGGAAATCACTCTGCTTCGGCAGGCTCGCGGAAGCGACTGTAGCCCATCTGCTACTGGGCCGCCAGCGAATACCCTGAGCGGGAATGGACAAACCCGGCAAGACCAGCATGGAGGCGGGCTGGACCCTCAGAGCCGAAGGAAGGAGACGCGATCCGGTTTCTGTATTCCGGTGTTCGGCCGGCTCGACTGGCGGTGATTTCAACGCCGCTGGAGAGAATAGCCGGATCGCAAAAGTGAGGCTCGGGGCAGTGAACTTTGGGAACGATATGGTCGGCTGATGCTCGTCGGCGGAAGCGGATGCTCCAGCAGACGGTGCGACGCCTCTGCCGACCAAATTGGCGTTGGATGTGAACTGGTTGAGGCTGCGGATGTATGGAACAGCAAGTCGCGTGACGAGCGGCTGGGGCTTGGTAACCAGCGACAGGGGGCTGGTCCGCGATGGCTGAGAGCGCGCCAACCTCAGAGCCTCCTGTTCTTTTGCCGCCAGTCCGGTTTTCCATTCGCAAGCTTCGAGCGCCAGGATGCGGGCAATACGGTCGAATCCCAACGCAAGCATGTCTATGGAAAGAGACTCGGGATCGAATCGGACAGAAAACAGGCGCGGGGCAGGCGCGCCTGACGGGAAGGCTTGCACCGGGCAATCGCTTTCCTGGAACCAATCAGCTGAAGCGATCGCGGATCTGAGCCACGTTTCGGCGGACCAGAGAATGGTAGGGAGCAGGCAGTCTCCGAGGGCTTGCCGGGCTGGAGAAATTGTGCAATCCCGCGAGCGATCCGTGGGTTGGACTTGAACCAGAACTTTCCGCGCCGCGCGGCTCATGCCGATCGTGAAACAGCGCCGGGACGCGGGCATATCGGGTATGAAGAGAGGGCTGGAAACATCGGCCGGCTTCTTGGCCTCTGTAATTCCGACAGCCAGCGGCGTATCGCTCTCGGGAACTGGCAGATTCATGGGGACGGCCATGAACCCTATTCCGGCGGGGGACTCGGACCGTACCGGCTCCACGGGCTGGACACATTCCCGCTGTGCCAGCATCGCCGGGGAAATCGGGTAATCCGGCGATTCGGGCGTGTTTTGGATGCCGGCCGCTATTCGATTCAGAGTCTGGATTGAGCTGAGCGCGCTTACTGATCGGGAACCTTGCGCTTGGGGTTGGCGGACCGCCCTGCCCACGCCGGCGCGTGTCATGGCACTATGCATGTCGATTGCGCCGGCACTGTCAGCTTGGTCGACCTTCAACGTCGTAAAGGAGCAAGGTTGCAAACCCGCGGCCCCAGCAGGATACTGCGCTGGTGCATGAGATACCTTTGACTCAATTCGGTTGGAAAGGAGGCCAGGCAGGCCCGAATCCGGCGTGTCTTGGACTTTCGCCAGAATTGTTCCCTGCACTTCGATCGAGCCTAGTTTGAAGCACAACTGCGGAGGGAGCGCCTTCGGCGTTGAGACATTCCTGCCAACACCAGTCCGAGTCATAGCGCCGTTCATGCCAATGCTGAGGCCGTTGCCTGTTTTGGCGTCTGGCATGGCGCTTAATTCCAAGGCATCCGGGGTGGAAAAGACCGGCACATCGGTTTTCGCGGCCGGCCGCTGAGCCGTTTCGCTGGAGGTCCGCACCTCCCGCTGAAGCGGCGTCATCCGGGCTAAATTTCGAAAGTCCCGTGTGTCGAGCACGGTTTGAATCGCGGGCTGGAGACCGGAAGCGTTACCCGAGGAGACAAAAGACGGGGCTACAGGACTGAGCTGGAGGTTCTCGGGCGAGGGCAGCGCGACGGCGATCGCACGAGGACGAACTGAGCCGACGCTCGGCACTTCGACCGTTACCGCTGGCGCGTCCATGGCCCGGCACTCAGGATTCAACCACGATGGGTCCAACCAGGACGCGAGCGGAGGCGGGGGCTCATCGCCCAGCTTCTGAAGGGCTCCATCCGGCAGCTCCTCCAGATCTGTGGCGGCGACCTCGAATCTCAAGGTAGGCAACGTGGCGGGTTCTGCTGGAAAACTCGCTTCCAGAACTTCAAAATTGGGGTTCAGGCTCGCACAGTTAGTTACTGCCGGAGCGATCGGCTCAAGAAGGAATCCTGCGAATGGAGGGTCTACCGGCTCCTCCGGAGTTTTGGCGGCGACGGTCTGTGGGATCGGTGCAGGCGGGGGAGTCGGCGCTGCCTTCTGCACCGTCGCGGCCTCTGGAGCCTTCGCAACGGGCGCCGCGACGGGCTTGGCCGGGCCGGATTTGGGATCTTTTTCTACGAATTGGAGCAGCCGCTCGAGGCCCTTATTTGCTTCCGCCTCTTCGTAAAGTTTCTGGTGCTCCTGCGAACAGAACGAGGATCCGCCCAGCGACTTGAAGAGGTTCAACCGTTTATTACAATAGCGACATCGCATTGAAAACCTGACTGCCCACTAATCTTTACGGCTGTGGCGGGCTCCCACCCCAGATGGCAGATATCCTATTTCCGATAAGCGAAATCGGTCACCTACGAGCAGACCTAAGGCGGACCACTTAGCACCCCAGGTAGGTGTGTGGGATAGAATCGTCCTTGCTTCCCCGCCCACATCTGATTCGCGCGGTTGGATTGTTCAGTCTTACTGCCATCGCCGTGAACGGCACAGTTGGCTCGGGGATCTTCGTGCTGCCGGCGCAGGTGGCAAAATTTCTTGGCCCAGCGGGTCTGGCGGCTTATGTAATCGCGGCCTTGGCGATGTGTTTGATCGTGTTGTGCTTCGCTGAAGTGGCGACACTGTTCGATCGGTCCGGCGGCCCTTACCTATATGCCCGAGCGGCTTTCGGGAATCTGGTGGGTTTTGAGATTGGCTGGATGCTTTTGCTGGCCCGCCTCACTTCCATAGCGGCCATCAGTAACGCTTTCGCGGCGTATCTGGGATTCTTCTGGCCTGCCGCCGCAAGCGGAGCCGGACGGGTGATCGTAATCACGGCGTCGCTGGCGATCCTGACCATCGCTAATTTCCGCGGAGTAAAACAAGGCACCTGGGTGAACAACGTCCTGACTGTCTCCAAGCTCGCGGCGTTACTGGTGTTCATCGTCGCCGGATTGTTCCTCCTGGATCCGAACCGTCCGCCGGCGTGGTCTCTCCCCCAGCCAGCGGCGCTGCAACAAGCAAGTTTCTTGTTGATATTCGCGTTTGGCGGATTTGAGTTCGCCGTGGTGCCGGGCGAGGAGATCGAGAGGCCCAAACGGAATCTTCCGATCGCTTTGCTATCGGCCATCGGCGTGGTCACCGTGTTCTATGTTCTGATCCAGTTCGTGGCGCAGAGCACGTTGCCCGATCTGGCGAATTCGGCGACACCACTGGCCTCGGCGGCGCGCCGCTTTCTGGGCCCGTTAGGAGGCGTGTTGCTGACAGTGGGTGCGGTTTTGTCGACCACCGGCACCAATAGCGCCCTGATGCTGGTCACGCCGCGTATCCTCTTTGCGATGGCGGAAGGACGGCAGCTGCCGCAGATTTTTGCCGAAGTTCATCCGCGCTACCGGACGCCCTATATTTCGATCGTGGCGGCGGCGGCGCTCGGCTGGGTGAGCGCCATGTACAGCGGTTTCGCGCAGCTGGCCGCCATCAGCGCGATCGCGAGACTCCTGTACTACATCGCTACTTGCGTCGCCTTGCTGGTGCTGCGTCGGAAGATGCCTGATGCGGAGCGCGGTTTTCGAGTTCCAGGCGGCGCGATCATTCCGGTGGCGGCGGTGGCGCTTTCGATCTGGCTGCTCATGGGCAGCACCAAAACACAGATTTCGATAAGCGCAGCGACTCTTGTGGCCGGCGCCAGTGTCTACTGGTGTTATCAGTTGAGTCTGACATCCGCCGAGCGCCGGGCGGCTCGCGCAGCTAAGATTGCTGCTGGCTAGTACGCGCTCAGGCGTTCGCCGCTTTCCCAGGAGCCTTGTAACCCGACTTGGCGGCCTTCTTCATCGCTTCAACTCCCTCGGCCATGCTCATCAATGGAGTCGTTTTGATCGATCGAACAGCGCCGCCTGCCGATGCGGCGAGCGAGAATGCGGCCGCTTCGACATTGCTAGGCATCTCGACGATTGCAATCAGATCATAATCGCCAAAGGCGAACCAGCCTTGGATAATCTTCCCGCCGAGCTTTTCAACAACCGGACGGACCGCATCCAAGCGGTCATGAGGATGCGCGATCAAACCAGCCCAAGCTTCCGGCGAGTACGCCACCTGGAGCAAGAAATTATTGGCCATGCAGGTCTCCTTTCACCGACCCGATGATAGTCCTCGAACGCGAGGAGCGCAAGGCTGCCGGCGCGAGGATCCTACTCTTTGCAAGTCTCGCCGGTTGCTTCCCATTTCGTGACTGTGATTGGAATGCCCTCCATGCAGGCCGTTACGCCTCGAAAGTCGGTGCCTTCGATGCTGATCACGATGCCCACGTCTGGCTTGGGGTCGGCAAAAATGTTGTAGGTGGTCTCTCCATCGAGGGTTTTCAGCAGCAGACAACCGCCTTCGACGCCCTGCCGCACGCAGCCGATGGCCATAACCTGACGTACTTCCTTTTTCTTATCCTGAGCGGGCAAGATCGAAGCCAGGACGGCGAGAATCAAGATGTTTCGCTTCATGGCTCCAGTATCCCGTGTGCGAGAGATCCGCGTGGCAAAGTCAGTCAGTTATGCAGATCCACCGTGGCCGTCTGGCCTTCCTGAACCGTGATTTCGCGGCCGCTGTCTACAGGAATGGTGTCAAACGATTCGCCTGCTGCCACGCGATATCTTCCCGGCGCCAGGCCCTCAATTCGGAACTGCCCACTCTGATCCACCACTCGAGACTGCCCCGATAGAAGCTTGTCGTCGAGATTGCGGTACGCGACTGTCGTCCCCGGCGGGGCCGTTCCGCGAAGGGTTGCGGTGTTTGCGCTGAGTATGATTTTGAGCGTGTCTGACGAGCCGGAAGAAAGATCAAGCGTACTTCCACTCGATTCTTTGGTCCCCAGCCGAACCATTTTTATGAAAACGGAGGCGCCATTCACGTAGAGACGCCATTGCGCCGGAGTCACGGAGTTGAGCGTGAAGCTGCCAATTGGCTGCACAGACGCTTCCGCGACCGAGAGCAATGGGCCAACAACCTCAGCGTAATCCGGTAGCAGTGAAATATGGATCCGCGAGAGCTGGATGTTGGCGCCGTTCGCACCGCTTTCAATTTCGACGGTTCCGTCGATATCGATGGCATGCTTCAACTCGATCACGGCATTGACGGGCTGGTCTTTCACCTCAACGCGCTGAATACCGGCAATGCGGTTTTCCGGGCCGGGGGTGGTTGCCAGCAGCACGTACGAGCCTGGAAATACCTGCGGAAACCGGAAGTCGTTTCCGGAAGAGTCGGGTGACATTCCGTCCAATTCATCGCCCGCATGCATCAGCCGGACCAGGAGGTTCCTGCCACGCCAGCCGGCGCTCGACGGCGCGATCACTGCCCGGACTTGGGTCACATAGGCGGTCCGCATCCGAAAATCAACCCCCGACCTTTCAGCTCCAGCGGCAAGGTCGATCGGTTGAGCGGAAGCGGCATCCGGCGCGGCCGGATAAAACTGCAGCGGATAAGCCAGGGATGGCGGCGGATCGGGGCCAGCCGAGAACGGTCTGGGCTGGAAGGCGGGAACAACGCATTGCACCGCCAGAATGTATTTCCCGGGCCGGAGACCGAACAGGCGGTAAGCGCTCGGTTCGGCGGCAGTGCGATCGATCTGCGAAGACACGATTTGTTCGGGATGTTCTACGCGGCGCGCCTGTGCCCAGCATCCGTTCAGAGGGTCGCCGTCTTCGTCCAGGATTCGTCCCGAGACCACGGCTCCCGGAATCAGTTCGACTCTTACCGGGTCGGGACCTTCGGAGGGGCTGACGGTCATCGTTTCCCCCGTAGGATAGTCGGGCCGTTCCACCGAGAGGCTATACTCGCCAGGTTTGAGGTCGTGGAAATGCGAATTTGCCGGCGTCATCGGTGCTGGCCTGGGTTTCCAGCGGCTGGGACCCCAATACGAGGCTAACCATGACCTTCCGCAGAGGCTGGTGAGATACCGAATCCACCACAATTCCGGTAATGCTGCCTTTTCGGTCTTGGGCGGCCGCCTCAACCAGGAGAAGAGACGCCAAGAGGACTAGAGGGGAAGCCTTCATGGCAGCGCCTCGCGCGCCCGCTCGACAGGGATTAGTTTCGGATGCACTTCGAGCTTTGCGCCCTCGGCCAGCTCGATTTCTTCGCTGAGCGGATCAAGCTGGCTCGCCGCTTCGGGAGTCTTGAACTCGGCCGGCGACAGTTTCTCCAGCGCGAAGATTTTGTACTTGCCGGGCGCGAGGTCTTTCAGTTCGAATTTGCCGCTGTCGTCGGCGGCTACGTCGTAATAGAAGCGCGTGAGCGTACTGTATTGACCGGTTGGGGCGAGCAGGATGCCCGCACGTTTTGAATCGCCGCTGCCTGCATCCACCTCGCCGTGGACTTGCGCGGTATTCATGCTGATGACGATGGTAACGGACTCCTCAGAACCCGGACTGATCCCCATCCGCGCAAAACGAATGTCCTGGTCGCCGAGCCGCGCCGCTTTGAGGAATGCGCCGGGCGGGAGCGGATTGATATTCAGAATCCACTCGCCGGGTGGAACCTGCCTGAGCGTGAAGATCCCATCGGCAGCAACTGGCGCGGAGATACGGGGGCCAATGGCTCGACGCGTGAGACGAATGTCAAAGCTGCCCGCCGATGGTCCCCCAAGTCCCTCTATGCGAAGCCTGCCTTTGACGTCGCGCACGGGGGCCAGCGTGAGGAGAACGTCGTCCGACGCCTGGCGGGTATCGACGAATTGCGATGCCGTCCAGATTTTACCTTCAATTTGAGCGGTAGCGTCGATACGATACCGGCCAGGGGTCAGATCGAAACTGAAGGCGTAGCCAGGCGGCTTCAGTGCTTGCTCGCTTCCCGTATAGGTCTCTACATATTCATTAGCCGGTGACAGAAAAATGGTGACACTGTCCGCATTATTCACGGTATCGGGCATTCCCATGACCCGTCCGTGGACCTGCACGGGGGCTTCCGAGGTCAGATGGAAATCGACATCAGGAAGATTCTCGCCCTCGTGGATGTTGAGAATCGCGGAGTTCTTAGACTCTCGCGCGCCACCGAGGAACTGTTGTGCCAGCGGCTCCGTGCCCGCAAGTTCAGGCGGCTGTTCCGCATGCAGGTAATATTGCAAGGGGACGATGTCGTCGAGCCGGTACTCGCCCCGGTCGTTGGTTGATGCGCCGCGATAACGCACCAGAACTCGCTCCCCCAGATCGCGGCCGGGCTTGAGCAGCGTCACCGTGACGTCCGTCGCCGGATCCCCGTGAGGATCGAGAACCCGTCCCGAGATCGTGGCCGAATGCAAGAAGCGAAGTTTCACGCCCGCGCGCGTCTCGCCGTCTTCGAGCGTGATGAGATCGCCGAGCTCTCTGACGCTGCTGGCGCCGTAGATCGCTGTGCCTTCACCTGGCTTTGTAGCGCGCAGATCGTATTTGCCCGGCGGAAGGCCTTCGAATTTGAACTGGCCCGAGCTGTCGGTGCGGCTGGTTGGCCAGGAACGCGGGGCGCCCTGCCAGGTCAAGGTGACGATCGCTTTGCGAACTGGATCGCTGTTGGATGCTTCGAGGACGCTTCCCGAAATGACTCCCATGCCCGGCCGCTGGGCAGAGCATAGAATCGGCAGTGTCAAAAGCGCCCAAACGATTCTGTGAAACGCGATCACAACCTACTAATGCTGCCCGAAAACAATTGTCGCGCCGCCGCTAAAGGTATTCCACGCTTTAAGTCCCGGCCCGAAGTTCGATAAGTGACGGCCTGTCCCTCCCACCCAAACGTGCTTACTCCGGTCTAGCGCAATCCGGCCTCCCCCCTCTACCTGAGCTAACCAAGCATCACCGTAGGAGGTTGAGAATAGACTGTGGCCGCGCGGCTCGAAAGTACCGTTGGGTTTCCAGGCTTCCAAGGCACCGAAGCCACTAAATAGCTCAACCCGATCAGCCCAAAGCTTCAAGGTCGCCTTGGCGCCAAAGGGCGGTAGAGTGAACTTCGCGCGATTTACTGGACCCATAACGCAACCCGGGCACTCCAGTCCTTGTAAGTTGAAAAAAGCTGCTGTATAGGCGGGTGAAAACTGGAACCCCGGCTCTTCTGGCGCGAGGCTATATCCGAAGGATTCAATCGTCAGGTTCTTCGGGGATGCAGGAGGGGAGTTTGGCACTGACCAAACAGAGAAGGGCTTGAAAGGCGGTATGGTGATTCCTGGACTTGGTTTGATTGCGCCGGCGCCAGCGAGCGTTTGCGCATATATACCGAGTGCACCTGCGGCAATGTTGAGGAAATATGCGATCAATAGCGGCCGCGTGAAACTTAAAACGTTCGAGCAGCGCATTTAATTGCACCTCTTAAGGTATTATCGCCTCCGGACCGGGACCGGCGGGTAATGCCCCAGGGTCAGGAGCGCCCTGCTTATGGTGGCATGTATCAAGCTATAAGCTCTGTTGATGAGGGCCGACGGGGCGTCGGCCGCGGTCCAGTGGGACCGCCCCACACGTGACGCCTTTTAGTGGCCTGGCGTCATGATATGGGCGGTCGATGTGCCCGCATTCATAATCCAAACGCCACCTTGCTTAGGATTGTCTGGCAGTCCCATAGACTGCGCGGTAGCGCCGGGCACGGCGATCGTCATATGCCCTCGAGCGTGCTCCATGTCGGGACCGTTCATCATGTAAAACACGGATCCGAACTCGGGCTTCACGCGGGTTCCATTCGCCTCGGCGGCATCGATCGCTGCCTGTTTAGCGGCCTTGTCGGTAATCGCTTCGAATTTCCGATTCTGAGCCACCCTGTCAAGGTTGGCGATGCTGGTGCACTGCACGGCGAAGGGCTGCCGTCCAGGCTCCCCAGACCGGTCGTAGCAGACCAGCCGATTGGTGCCCTTTTTCACTGTTTCGTAAGTGTAGTCGGCCTTCCACTTGATGATCGTAGCCCCGTCGCGCATCTGAGGCGGCGCGGCGGCCAGGGCGGGATCGGTAATTGGCGCAGCAGTTTGCGCTAGCGCACTGGCTGAAACCGCCAGCACACCGAGAACTACCAGGACCATGAGTCTCATTTCGTGACCTCCAGTTAATCTGCCGGGAACTTTCAAGAGACGTAGACGCGATTCGCGAATAATAGTCCCGGCGGTTGGATTAAGTATATACCGGCGTGGCATGGTAACAAAACTGCCTGTCGCTAAAACGCCGAGAGCGCGAGCACCGCGCCCTCTAGGTTCCCGTAGCCGGGCAGGTGGCCCGTGGTGGTGACATAGATTGTACTGGCGTCGGTCGAAATGGCGATGCCGTTGAGGCGCGCATTGCCAAGTGAACTGCCGTCGGTCAGCCGCACGCGTCTGACCGCCACAACCGTCCCGTCCTGCCGCATGCGGACGATGCTGTTGTCGCCGCGATTGGCGACGTAGAAATCGGCGCCTTGATCAAGTGTGGTATTGGCCGCCCAGTTCGGATCACTGGTTTCGTTTGATACGGGCGTCAGGTCCACTGGCTGGTTCAGAGCATCGGAATGGATTCGATTCACCGAGGCTACGTGGAAGACAACTCCGTCGTCGGTAAGATTAAGCACCGCGATCGAGTTCTCGAACGGCTCGGAGACATAAAGGATCCTGGTGGGCGCATAGTTTAGAAGCACACCGAGCCGCGGCGTGACACGCGTGTCTTCGCCCTTGTCATCCCACTCGCGGCCCAGCAGCGGACTAATTGTTCCGATGGGAGCCAGCCCGTCAACGGCCTTGAGAGTGTGTTCCTGCACCATGCTTCCATCCGCTAGAACGACGCTAAAGACGGCCTTGGTCGTTCCATCGGGCGAACGGCCAAGAAGCGCGGTGCCCACTGCTCCGGTGAAGAGTCCGCCTGGCACTACTTGGGAAGGCAGCCTGGGAGTCAGGTTACCGGCAAAAACGCCGCCAGCCTTAGGGTTTGGTGCGCCCGCGAGCGGTTCCCCGGGCGGATCCAAAATCGTCGACGTGCCGATACCTTCCAGGCCGAACGGCGCATTAGCGGGCCATAAACGTCCGAATGCATTGTTGATCGAAAGCCCCAGGGGATTGGTCACTCCGATGTAGTCGGCCGTCACGGCTGCCGGGGTGTTGATCGAGTTGAGAAACGCGGGGCTCTGCGCACTGTAGATCTGTACGCTGCCGCCCAGAGCGGAGGCTTGGCCGCCGGCGATGGCAAAATCCGCGGGAATTACCAGTGGAGTTGCGCCACTGGGGTCGATGGAAATGAACGAACCCGGTAGCTGGTCGGCATTTGCCACTGGTGCACCAAAATTGGAAGTACTGCCAACCAGAATGCGCGCCGGATCGAGAACTTTTCCTGGCTGTGTAAATGCCGCGAACGCAGGATTGTCATGGATCGGGCCACCCGGGAGAAACGCGCCGACGGCACTGATTGCCGACACTCCGGGGATGCCAATTGCCACGATCCTCCCACCCACCGACTGCGGCTCGTCTGCTACGCCTATACCGACGCCGGCATTGATGGCAAGCGCGATTGTTAAGAGGTTCCGACGATGGATTTGCTTCATACTATCCTCCTTGCGACGTGATGTGCGCACACAAGCAACTCGGTCGCGCTATCGATATAATCTATCAGCAGCTTCAATGGAATGTAAACCATCGGTGGCCATTACGTCACGATGCTGCCGAATGAGGTAAAAATTTCGTGTAACGTATGCCACGCTCAGAGCCTGGAAACATTTCTAGTCCTTAAGAAACCTTCACTTACCTTCATGGCACGTCTCTTGCACTCGTAAGGACACCTATGCGTTTGAGTTTGCGCCTTATTGTCTCGCTAGTACTCGCCGTCACCATCGTCTCGGTGGCGTTCGCGCTGTACCAGGTGGAGGCAGAAAACCGGTCGCGTAAGAATGAACTCGAGCGGCGCGCCCAGCTTTTAGCCGAAAGCCTGCAGGAGACTGTTGAGCCGCTTCTGGCGACAGGCGCTCAGGACGGTCTGCAAAGAATCGTAGAGCGCTTCGGCAACCGGGAGCGATTGGATGGTATCGCAATTTACGATAGGCAGGCTCATCCGGTAGTGATGACTCCGAATCTGGCCGCGCGGCTTGGACCGGAACTGCCGGCGGTGGCCAAAACCTTGATGGAGGGCCACAACTCCAGCCTGTTTTTTCAGGCCGGCAAGGTGCCGATCCATGTTTATGCCGTCCCGGTGCATCATGACGGCCAGCTCTGGGCTCTGGCTGTTTTTCACAACGCCTCCGACATCCATGCCCAGGATATGGCGATCTGGCGCAGCACCTTCAAACATGTTCTGGTACAGATGCTGCTGATCTCGGCGATCACACTGCTGATCGTTCGTTGGAGCATGGAGCGGCCCATTGCACGCATGGCCCAGTGGTTAAAGGACCTTCGAACCGGCGAGCATGTAACCGATCCGGACCTTCCCGTTGAAGACGTGCTCCAGCCGATCACGCGCGAAGTAACGAGCCTGGCCACCAGCCTGCGAATCGCGCGAGCGTCGGCCGAAGAAGAGGCCCGGCTGCGCGAGGCGGCGGATTCGCTGTGGACCGCCGAGCGGCTGCGCGTTTTCCAGCAAGCCACGCTCGAAGACAGCCGCCTGTTCGTGGTATCGAACCGCGAGCCTTATGAACATGTGCACAGCAATGGCGCGGTCGAGGTGAGGGTTCCGGCAAGCGGCCTGGTGACTGCCATGGAACCGATCTTGCGCGCATGCGCCGGGACCTGGATCGCTCAGGGCGCCGGGGACGCGGATCATGAGACCGTCGACGCGAACGACCGGCTGCGCGTGCCGCCCGACGAGCCCCAGTACATGCTACGGCGCGTCTGGCTGAGCAGGGAAGAGGAGGAACGATACTACTACGGCTTCGCCAATGAAGGCCTGTGGCCGCTCTGCCACATCGCGCATACGCGGCCGATCTTCCGCGCCGAGGATTGGGAAGCGTACCAGCAAGTGAACGCGAAGTTTGCCGCGGTTGTGCTGGAGGAAATGGCAGGCGCCGAAAATCCCATCGTCCTGGTTCAGGATTATCACTTTGCCATGCTTCCGCGCTTGATCAAAGAGAAGCGGCCCGACGCGCGGGTGGCCATTTTCTGGCATATACCCTGGCCCAACCCGGAATCGTTCGGCATTTGCCCCTGGCGGCGCGAATTGCTGGAAGGGCTGCTGGGCGCGGATCTGATAGGCTTCCACATTCAATCGCACTGCAACAACTTTCTCGAGACGATCGACAGTACGCTGGAGTCGCGCATCGAGTGGGAAAGGTTCGCCGTGAACAAAGGCGGCCACTTCACGCTAGTGCGGCCTTTTCCGATCAGTGTGGATTTCAAGGAGACACAGGCCGATGAGCATAAGGCGATCCGGGTGGAGCGGGACGCGCTGCTCAAACAGCTCGGCGTGGAGGCCGACTATTTAGGGATCGGCGTCGATCGCCTGGATTACACCAAAGGAATTCCGGAGCGGTTCCGCGGCATTGAACGCTTCCTTGAAAAGTACGCCTCCTACAATTCGCGCTTTACCTTTGTACAAATCGGCGCGCCCAGCCGCACGCACATCGATCGCTATCAGGACCTGAATGTTGAAGTGGAACGGGAGGCGGAGCGCATCAACCGGCGGTTCCAAAGCAAACACTGGAAACCTATCGTTTTCCTGAAAAGGCATCACACCCATTCCGAAATCGAGCCTTTCTATCGCCTGTCGGACTTGTGCCTGGTGACTTCGCTACACGACGGAATGAACCTGGTGGCTAAGGAATACGTGGCCGCGCGCGATGACGATGGCGGTTCTCTAATTCTGAGCTGCTTCACCGGCGCGAGCCGCGAACTGCAGGACGCGCTGATCGTCAATCCCTACGACACCGAGGAACTTGCGGATGCGATTCATCGGGCGGTTGCGATGGATCCACGGGAAAGACGGGAGCGCATGCGCAGAATGAGGCGGGTGGTGAAGCAACATAACATTTATCGCTGGGCGGCCAACTTGATCGCCGCGGTGTCGGAAATCCGCGTCGAGCTACCGGAAGGAGTCAAAAGCCAGCCAGCGTGAAATGATGACGCAACCATTATTCGACCACCTGCCTCAGATTGCCTCGTCGGTTCGTGCTGCCTCCCACGTTTTCCTGTCGTTGGATTTCGACGGTACTCTGGCGCCCATCAACATCGACCCCGGCGTGGCCTCGATGCCGCTCGAAAGCCGGAGGGCGTTGAAGACTCTGGAAGCAGGCGATCGGTCTTCGGTGGCGATCATAAGCGGTCGCGCGCTGCCTGATCTCAGAGAGCGCGTCAGGATGGAAGAAATCATTTATGCCGGCAATCATGGACTCGAAATCGTCGGCCCCGGACTGCATTTCATCGAACCAACCGCGGCGAGCAGGGTGGAAGGGCTGGAAGAACTGGCGCGGCATCTGCAAGTGCGTTTACGCCACATTCCGGGCGTTGAGGTGGAAAGCAAAGTGCTCACGGCGAGCATTCATTTCCGTAGAGCTTCGCAAAGCAGCCTGGACGAAGTGCATAGGACCATCCAATCCGCGCTGGCTCCCGTCGGCAGTCTGTTTCAGGTCACGCAAGGACTGAAGGTTTTCGAAATCCGCCCACGTGTGAACTGGCACAAGGGACTGGCGGTTCGCTGGATTCGGGAAGCCCTGGGCAGAAGTGACGCGCTGGCCCTGTACATGGGTGACGATTTAACCGATGAAGACGCCTTTCGAGCCTTGCCGGACGGTATTACCATCAGCGTTGGCCGGACCAACGGAACTTGCGCGCGGTATTACATCGAGACGCAAGAGTCCGTGCAGGATTTCCTGCAGTGGCTGGCCGGGTTGCTGGGAAATACCGCGGCGGCCGGCCAGCGCGGTTGAATTGTAGTTTTATCGCTTTTCGGCCGAAGAGAACAGGTGATGGGCCGGATCCTGCCATTTATCCTCTTGCTGGCCGGCGGCGTTACCGGTGCTGAGCATGAACGGGTCGTGGAAAGCATCCTGCCGTCACTCGACTACGGCCCCACCTGCTGGTCCAGCGTGGAGCTCCAAAATCTTGGTGACCGCGAGGTCACCGTGGACATCCAGCCGCACCGTGCCAGCGGGGGACTGGTTGCACTGGTAGGCCAGTGGCAATCGACGGTGCGTTTGCAAGCCGGGGGGCGCGCCAACTACCGGCTCGAAATTCCGGAGGAAACCGGCCGCGCGTGGGTGAAGATCCGCGAGAGGATTCCCTCGCCCCAGCTCTCGGCGGTAATAGCCGTATCGGGCCGGGCGGAATGCGCGGAAGACAATCAGCTACGCAGCACTCCGCGCGAAGTCGCCTATCCGACTCGCAACCCGTGGTTCACCGGCGATATTGAGGAGATGCACGGCAACCTGATCTCGCTGGTTAATACTTCGGAGCTCGTGGCCCAGGCCTCGCTCTGTTACTCGGCTGGGAACCTTTATTCGCTGCCAAGCGACTCGCCCCCCAAGGCCGACCTTAGGTTGATCTGTTCGGTCAGCTTCGACGTTCAGATTCCGCCCTTCGCCTCGCGCCAATTCCCAGTGGAGCATGAAGGCAACACGCATTTCTCGATGAAGACGCAGGGCCAAGCCATCGTGTTGCAAATGCTGCGCCCGTTAGCCACCGGCGTAAAGGTCTACTCGGTGGATTCGACCATCAAGTTCGGCGGCGAAGCCAGCCCCGAAAAATAGCCTATTTAACTTTTGCAGCGAGCTTTCGCAAATCCGGAAGTAGCCCCGCCTCATTCGCGGCTGCGTCATATGCCCAGGCCTTCACTTCACAACCCGGCGGCAGTTTCCCGGGCCGCACCGGGATCTGCCAACCGGATTTTAGATATCGGGCATCGCCCAGTTCCCTAGCCACATCTGGACGTATTTGCCAAGGCTGGCCGGCGGCCACAATCGCGTTGTCGTCGCCGCAAGTCAGCAGCGTCATGTCGGCAGGCTTGTGTTGGTTTGCCAGCACAGCCCAGCCCTGCACCATGAGCACATCGCCCGGGTCGACGGTGTCGAGGAAGCCGCGGGCTCTGGGCACGAAGCGCAGGTTGGCCGGTGGAGCGCTCGATATCTGCTGTTCACCGAACAAGAGAAAAGCGCGCCCGGAAAGCGCGTCATAGGCCCAGGCTTGGATCCGATCGGCGCCGGGCGGTAGCTCGAACCATTTCTCCCAGCCGGATGGGTTTGCTTTCATCCAGTCGGCCATGGCAAATGCGACGGAAGCTCCGTCGGCGCGCAGATAGCTGAGAACGATGGCGTCGGCAATTCCGGAGCCGGACGCTCTATAGAAGCCGCTGCCGGCATTCGTCAGTGCTTCGAAAACGCCATATTGTTTGGAGGATGGATCAGCGGAGCCCGCCAGCAGCCTTAGATCGGGTGAGTGAACCAACGGCGGATGAAAGAAGTCCAGGCGCTCGAGCGACTGCACTCGTTGCTTGAGGAGCATCGGGTCCCAATCGAGGCGCTGCGTCTGGCAGGGATCGTCGATGAGGTTGAAGAATGCGAGGCAGGCTTTCGATTCAAGCCGGTCGGTGCGCGTCTCCTTCATTTGACCGATGGCATACAACGAGGTCGAGAACTGCAGTAGCAGGATAACGCCCACTGTGCCCTCGACGCTCCAGCGCTTCCATCCTGGCGGCGGGGCGTCCGGTGGCGCGAACAAAATCGGCCACAGGAAGATCAGAGCCACGAACAAGTAAACCGACAACGAGGTATAGCGCGATTCGAGCAAGCGTTGCGGGGAGGAAGTGGCCCTTCCCAAAGTCACGATCACCGCGCTGGCAAGCGCATACGCTCCGATCGTCAGCCACGGCAGGCAGCGCCAGAGCATGCCTGGTTTTCGCCGGGAATCGATGAATCTCAGAGAGACGAGCGCGGCCAGCAGTACCATTGCCGCGCCGATGAAATGAGCCAGCCTCTCTGCGTTGATCCCCATCCCGAAGCTCAACGGCGCTCCCAGGAAACCGAGAAACGATATGATCGCCAGTTCACTGTGCGCCAGCAGATCTGAAACTTCCGGACGGCTGCCGAGAAACCGGTAATGATAAAAGAACCCACCCACAGTGAGCGCCGCGAGCACAATCCACAGGGACGCGGCCCGCAGTTTGGCGGGTTTCGTTTTGAACTGTTGCAACTGCGAGGGAAAGAGCAACGGCCAACAAAGCAGGCCATTGGCGACCGAGTAGCTTGCCACGGTGGCTAGCGTCGCCGATACCCAGAACCCAACCCACGAATTCCGGGTCGAATACGTGACCGTCAGTGCCGTCGTTAGACAGGCGATGGGAACGAGTAGAGTGACCTGAAATCCCCAGAGCCAATTCTGATATTGAATCGGACTGAAGATCAGCAGACTCGCGAGAAACATTCCTGTGAGCAGTCGAACCGAGGTTCCCTGCAGGGTCAATCTCGCCAGCCGATACACATTCAACAGCACGACCGCAGCCAGTAGCCACAGCGCTGCCAGTTCATACTTGACATTGCCGTGCGCGAGAGCATCGATTCCAAGCAACAGCAAGCGCGGGAAGAAAACCCGGTGTTCGTTGAACTGCGCGAACAATTGGCCGAACGTCAGGATGTGAAGGCGGAACGCTTCGGCCAATCCAACGACGGACCATTGATCCCAGAACGGGACATCTACGCCGTAGAGATACAACAGGAGGCCCAGTGCGATGGCCGGCCAAGCAATCAGAATCAGGGCGGCGATGGGGAGGCGCTTCAAGGCCGGTCAGTCCAGAGGGCTGCGCGGGAATTTCAGGTATGGGAGGCGGACACCCCGTACGATGATCTGGTCGGCGCGAATAGATGCTGGCGCTTCAAAACCCGCGGCGCCCGCGGAGGTGACGAAGTCGTCCTGATCTACTCCATCGCCGCTCACGCCCAGGCCGCCAACCAGCACGCCATTTCTGTAAAGCGGAAGACTGCCCGGAAAAAACACGATGCCGTTCTGATAAGGGCCCGGCGCCTGGGAGCCTTGCGTGCACGGATTCAAGGCGTCGAACTGGTAAAGGCTGAAAAACGGCCCGGGCGTTGAATAGTCGATGCCGGATGGGAAGAACGGCTGTGCGCCGAACCCGATGGTGCGGTTGGTGACGGCCGTGTTCAGCTTAACTCCCGGGAGATCGCCGGCGCTGCGATTCGCACCGCTGAAGAAGATAACATTGCGCGCCTTGGCGACCGCGACATCGATGCTGAAGACGGTGGCATCGGGCATCCGATGGAGCGCCAGAAGTTGGCCGTCGAGGTCGGCCACGGCGATGACAAAGCGAGCGCGCGAGCCGATCGGCAGGCGGATGACCGCGCGAGTCAGGTTGCCCTCCGCAACAACTGCCTTCACGATACCGCTGACATCATCGCTGGTTAAGCCGCCCAGTGGTCCATCTTGCGGCGCAACCAAGTCGCCCTCGGGCGCCGGCCCCGGGCTGTCCACCGGACCAACAACATAGTTGCCGTCGGATGTTCCAGGTCCGTAACCGGCCGGCAGGGTGGTTTGATTCACGAACGGCACCGCGATTCCATTGATGATGACGACGCCGGGATCGGCAACGACGGGACCAAAGCCGGCCTCGCCTGAGAACGCGGCGAACTCCGCGACGTTCGGGTCCACGCCCGCGACCCCCACGCCGCCTACCAAAGTTCCTTGCTTGAACAGCGGAACACCACCGGGATTCACGGCGGTCGGGTCGCTGTCATTGAGATCGGCCTTGCCCGTCAATATTCCCAGCCCGAGTTGCGAGCCGTCGATCGACGTCGCGGGCGGCACTTCCTGGCCCGGAATAAAATTCGTGTTGAACGGACAGCCGCGATTGGTGTTCTCAATGCCATATAACGGGGCGTTTTCGGTGAAGGGAATTCCCGGCGGGAAGTGAATGCCGCTGATGAATCGGACGGTGCGCGAGGATAACGGCGCTTGGCTGTTGCTGAAAAAGCTCGCAGTGCGCGCCAGAGCGACAGCGGCTTCGTTCGAATCGGCCTGGATACCAAAGTTTGCAGTGGCTGTTGCGGGAGCGCCCGGTGTCTGGAACACGGCCAGGATGTTTCCTACCCGGTCGGTCACCGCGATGACCATCGGAGCATTCACCGACGCGGCGGCATTTTGTACCACCGACTGCACGTCGGCGGCAGTCAAGATGGGAGGGGGATCTTCCTGGGCAAGCGCTCCGAACGCGGCCAGTAAGAGAAATCCGAATCTCATTGCAGCAGCGAGTTGAGATTTTTCATTTCACGAGCGAATCTAAAGCTATTGTAAGCGGACGGGTCTTCCAATTGTTGGAATAGCCCATGAATTGCGGCCCGAATCTGCTGATCGTTCGCGAGTGTCCCGTTCTTAGCGTAGGCAATGAACAGAGAATCAAGCGTCATGGTGGCCTGCTCGGCGGAGCGCTCGCCTTGTTCGGCGATGAAGTCCGCGTCGCCTGAGATACTTTTCATCAGACGCAGGGTCATGGGCTGATCGTATTTCAACGCCGACGTGCTTCGCGCGAGGCGGCCGGCTACTTCGGCTGCAATCGAAGCTTGAGCCGCAATCTGCTTACGATCGGAACCCGGAGACGTCACGAGCGAGTAAACTTTGTCGACCTCGGATTTCAATTGCTGGGCGGCGGTCGCATCGGCCTCCTCAACCACGTGACGCAACACGACGTAGCGGGAAAGATTCCAGGGCGTATTGCCCGGCCGCCGTCCCGCGTAGCCTCGCTCCTGGCGCCAGCTATCTTTGGTCGCGGTCAGGCTGTGGTGACAGGCGAAGCAATCGAGCTCCGCATATTCCGGCCAGATGCCGCTCGAAGATTCGCGGGCGACGCGCTTGAGCTGCTCGCGTAATTGCACCGCTTGTCCAACGCTCAGCGACCGCACTCCCAGCCAGGGATCTTTATCCACTTCGGTCCAATGCGGCGGCATGACCGACATGAATGAATCCAGCTCGAAATACAGATCCGGATGACCGGCCGCGATCAGTTCGTGATCCACCGTTTTCTCCGGGGTTCCAAGGTGGCACGAAAGGCAGCGCTCACTGCGCTGGATGAGATCGCGGGTGTTATACATCCCCAGTTCAAGCGATTTGTCGTAATTCCAATTACGCGTGGTATGGGGACCGAGCCAGGCGGAGGCCGGCCCGTGGCAGTTCTCGCAACCGACGCCGTCGGTGAGGTCGAAGGTGCGGGCGCGCTGGTCCACCGGAACATCCAGCGCATGGCAGGCCAGACAGCGTGTCGCCGTGTCGGGCTTCGGCAATCCCATGATTTTGGCCAGGCGTGTCCCGACCGGATTCGTTAGATTTGCAAAGGCGCGGGCGTGCTTGTCGCGCACCACCCAGGTGCTGTATTCGTTCTGCAGAACCGATGTTTCGCCCCGCTCCTGGACGCCACCGTGACAACTCGGCGAACTGCACGAACCCGGGCCCGTATATTTCGACGGCCCGCTTGCATCGGCGCCAAAAAGCAATAGATTGGCGGCCAGACCGCACACGACGATAAAAACATTCTTCATGGACAGCGTGTCGTTTCCTGTAGCGTAACAGATGTGAAGGCGATCGCCGAATTCACCCATACCGAATTCACCTATAATGAAACCTCAAGATGGTTCCGATCTAGGGGAGGACTGCACGAAGGGGATACGTGTTTGATCTTCGATGATCTGAGAGCGATCCAGAATGAATTTGGCTATTTGCCGGGCGAGCAGTTAGAAGCGCTCTCCAAGCGCGCTCAGATCCCTCTCTATCGCATTCACGGCGTCGCCGATTTTTATCCGCACTTTCACCTGAAGTCTCCGCCCAAAGTCACGCTGAGAGTCTGCGCGGACATGTCTTGTCACCTGCGCGGCGCTGACACGTTGCGGACGGGACTGAAGCAGCGCTTCCAGGGGATGAGTGAGAGCGACGTTTTCATTGGCGAGGTCTCCTGTCTTGGCCAATGCGACGGCGCGCCTGCAATTTCGATCAACGATCATATTTATCGGGGCGTAACCGCCGCGCAGGCCGAGGCCTTGGTGCTGACCGCGCTGGGAGGCAGCAGCCTGCCGCAGATGCCCGCGGTAGAGAAGACCAATGGCCTCGCTTCCGATCCGTACCGCGATGGCGAGCACTATGGCGCGCTGCGGCAGATCGTCGCAACACGCGACTGGGATGGTGTGATCGCGCAATTGAAAGCCAGCGGATTAAGCGGCTTGGGCGGCGCTGGTTTTCCCACCGGGATCAAATGGGAGGCCGTTCGGAAGGCCGCTGGTCCCGAGAAGTATGTCGTGTGCAACGCCGACGAGAGCGAGCCGGGGACCATCAAAGACCGTTTCATCATGCAGAACCTGCCCCACCTGGTAATCGAAGGCATGATCCTGGCGGGCTTGGTGACCGGCGCGCAGAGAGGCATCCTTTATATACGGCATGAGTACGAGCCGCAGGAAAAGATCCTGCACGAAGAAATCGAGCGCTGTTATCAGGAGGGCATCCTGGGAGAAAACGTGCTCGCATCGGGCCTCAAGTTTGATCTTGAGCTTTTTGTGAGCCCAGGCGGTTACATTTGCGGAGAAGAGACTGCGCTGATGGAAGCCATTGAGGGCAAGCGCGCCGAGCCTCGCAACAAGCCGCCCTTTCCGGTGACGCATGGCGTGTTCAACAAGCCGACCGCGCTAAACAATGTTGAAACTTTCGCCAACGTACCGCAAATCCTCGCGAACGGTGTGGATTGGTACAAGGCACAGGGACAGGGCGGCGCGGCGGGTCTGAAATTCGTCGGGGTCAGCGGCGATGTTCGCAGTCCTGGAATTTTCGAGATTCCGATGGGCCTCGCGATGTCGGAGGTGATTTTCAACCGCGCCGGAGGGATCGTGGATGGCCGGCATCTGAAGGCATTCGCGCCATCGGGCCCTTCTTCGGGCTATCTGCCGGCGTCGATGGTAGAGGTAAAGCTGGATTTCAAATCGCTGTCGGCGGTTGGATCGATGCTGGGCTCCGGCGCCATCGTGGTTTGCGCGGAGGGCCGATGCATGCTCGACATGGCCCTCAATGCGCTGAAGTTCTTCCGCAACGAGTCGTGCGGGAAATGCGTGCCCTGCCGCATGGGCTCGCAGAAGATGGTCGACATCGTGACCGGCTGGACCCGCGGTAAAGGCTCGGCTGCCGACATGCCGCTGATCGACGAGCTGACCGACGCGCTGAAACTGACGTCGATTTGCGGGCTCGGCCAATTCGCGCATGCGCCGCTTACGTCCGTGTTGCAGCATTTCCGCGAAGAAGTCGATGCCCACGTCTACGACAAGCGGTGTCCCGAAGGCGTCTGCCCGATGCGCGACGAGAGGACGCTGTGAGCGATCCTCAAGTTCAACTGACTATCGATGGGCTGCAGGTTTCGGTACAGTCCGGCACCACCGTGTTCGATGCGGCGCGCATGAACGGCATTTCGATCCCGACGCTGTGCCACCAGCAAAATGAGACGCCGGTGGGTGTGTGCCGCGTGTGTGTGGTGGATGTGGGCGCGCGCGTGTTTGCAGCGTCGTGTGTACGGCCAGCCGAGAACAGCATGGTGGTCAACACCGGTTCCGATAAAGTGAAGCGGGCGCGGCGCACTTTGATCGAGATGTTGATGGCCGATCATCCCAGCCCTTGCGCTCGCCAGCGGCAGTCGGGCGATTGCGAGCTGGAGACGTTGGCCCGCCTGGAAGGGATCAGCGAGCCGCGGTTCCCACGCCGCATTTCCCCGCGCGGGCAAGACAACTCGTCGCTGGTAATCGCGGTGGATCACGAAGCATGCATCCTCTGCGATCGCTGCATTCGCGGCTGCGATGAGATCCGGCATAACGACGTGCTGGGGCGCAGAGGCAAGGGCTTCATGGCGGGCATTGCGTTCGACTATAACCTGCCGATGGGCAATTCGTCGTGCGTGTCGTGCGGCGAATGCATGGTTTCGTGCCCCACCGGCGCCTTGACCAACAAGAGCGTGGTGCAGACCGTCTTGCCCGGCGAACCCGTCGACATCGAAGAGCTCCAGGAGCTGTCCTACTTTCAGAAAGTCTCGGGAACTTTTCTGGAGCTGAACAAGAACGCGATCGTCCGCCGGCATTTCAAGAAAGGCGAGATCGTCTGCCGCGAAGGCGAATACGGCTCGACCGCGTTCTACATCGTCGAAGGACAAGCCAATGTTTTTCTGGCCACGCCGATGGCTCACGTCAAGACAGAAGGCGGGGCTACTGGTTTCTTTAGCAAGCTGACCAGCCGCTTGCTGGGGCGACAGCAAGAACGTCGGGAAGAAGAAGAGGAACGGCGCAGCATCCCGATCGATGCCCCGGTCGATTTGCCGTATGACAACCCGGTAGCCACGCTCGGTCCCGGCGATCTGTTCGGCGAAATGACCTGCATGAGCCTGTATCCGCGGTCGGCCACGGTACAGGCTGCCACCGATTGCGTGATGCTCGAAATGTTGCGCAATGTGCTGGACATCATCCAGCGCAACAAGACGCTGAAGGCGCAGCTCGACGCGAAGTACCGGCAGCGAGCGCTAGACGATCACTTGCGCACTGTGCCGATGTTCGCGTCGTTAACGCAGGATTTCATCGACGTGTTGCGTAACAAGGTGGAGCTGGTGCGCTACAGCAAAGGCGATGTGATCTGCCGCCAGGGTGACATGGCGGACAGCTTCTACCTGGTTCGCCTCGGCTTCGTGAAGATATCGGAACCGCATCCCGGTGGCGACCTGGTGCTGGCATATCTCGGCCGCGGCGGTTATTTCGGCGAGATCGGCCTGCTGGGTGGAGGAAGAAGAACGGCCACCTGCACGGCGCTCGATCACGTGGAGCTGGTCCGCATTCACGCCGACGAATTCCACCAGATGATGGAGCAGTTTCCTGACGTACGCGAGAGCCTGACCTCGCTGGCCCGCGAGCGCACCGAACAAAACCGGCAACGTCTCAAGACCGCAACCAGCATGCCGCTCGACAGCTTCCTCGCCCAGGGACTGATGGAAGCGCAGAGTTTGCTGGTGCTGGATCTCGAACGCTGCACGCGCTGCGACGCCTGCGTGCGTGCTTGCGCCGATGCCCATGATGGCGTCACGCGATTGATCCGCGAAGGATTGCGTTTCGACAAATACCTGGTGGCGACATCGTGCCGGCAGTGCCGCGATCCGCTTTGCATGGTGGGCTGCCCGGTGGGCTCCATCCGCCGGCGCAATTCGCTCGAAGTAGTGATCGAGAACTGGTGCATCGGCTGCGGCCTGTGCGCCAAGAATTGCCCGTACGGCAACATCAACATGCATCCGTTCACGATGCTGCAGGACGATCCGATGTCGCCTGGCCGGCAGATGGCGGTGGTGAAGCAGAAGGCGACGTCTTGCGACCTGTGCACCGAGCATGCCGAGCCGAGTTGCGTGTACGCCTGCCCGCATGATGCGGCGCACCGCGTGGAGCCGAACGAGTTTTTCCAGTGGCTCAAGGAGCCGGCGCAGACGGAAGCCAGGAGGTACTAGCGAGAGGAATGCGGATCGACGGAAGGCAGCGGCCGTGGATGGTTGCGACCATTGTGCTCACGGTGGCAAGCACGATCGCGTACATCGTCTATGCCATCCGATCGCCGGATGGGCCGCGCGGAGGCAGCGCTATGGGCCTCGCATTCGGAGTCGCAGGCTACGGTCTGATGCTCTACGCCGGATTGCTCGGAGCGCGAAAGAAAGTTCCGGTATGGAGGCTGGGGCGCGCGCAAACATGGATGCGTGGGCATCTCTGGCTAGGATCGCTGAGCCTGTTGCTGATCCTGTTCCACGGTGGGTTCGCATTTCGTGGACCGCTCACCCTGGTTCTGATGATGCTGTTCTTCATCGTGATCGCGAGCGGCTGGTTGGGAGCAGCGATCCAGCATTATGTGCCGAGCCTGATGACCACGCGCGTACCGATGGAAACTATCTACGAAGAGATTCCGCACGTGCGGGCGCAGCTCCGCGAAGAAGCCGATCAACTTGCAGCCGCCATCTGTGGACCGCTGTCGGGGGAAGTCTCCACGGAGTCCTCGGCGGCGGGGACTACACTGGTCGAGATCGAGCAAGAAGACCGGTTGCGGTTCCGCGAAATCTATTTGCGAAAAGTGCGGCCCTTTCTCGAAAATCCCGAGGCTCCGAATGCCGAGCTAGCCGATCCACGGCGCGCCGGCGAAGTTTTTGAATCGTTCCGCAGGCTGCTGGTTGCGCCGGTCCACGGCGTCCTCGATGACCTGGAGAATATCTGTGAAGAGGAGCATCAGTTAAGCCGGCAGATCCATATCTATCGGTGGCTGCATGGCTGGCTGCTGGTGCATGTGCCTCTCTCAATCGCGCTTTTAGTTTTAGGTGGCGTGCACGCAGTGATGGCATTGCGGTACTGAGGCGCAACATGGCGGGGCGAACGCGCACTACCAAAAAACTGGCGCAGCGGATTAATCTCGACTATTTTAAAACGGTACGCGGGATCCCCCGCTGGCGCCGCATTCTGTCGGTGGTGCTTACAGCGGCCGGGCTGGCGTGGCTGGGATGGCAGGGTCTGCGAGGGAGCCCCAAGCCTTATAACGCCGGACCAGTTGCGCGAGCGCACACGCTGATCGGTCCAAAATGCAGCGCCTGTCACCTTTCTCAAGGAAGCTTCCAGCGGACTGCCAGCGATCAGGCTTGCCTCGCTTGCCACGATGGTCCGATCCATCATGCGGAACAGACCTTCACGCCGGCATGCTCCAATTGCCACGTCGAGCACAAGGGCGTCCTGCGGCTGGCAGACACAGGCGATCGCGCATGCACGCAATGCCATGCCGATTTGGCGAGCAGGGATAAGAACGCGCCGCCGAGATTTGGCGCCAACATCAATGGGTTCGATCAAACACATCCGGAATTCGCAGTCCTGCGGTCCGGGCGCATCGATCCTGGCACCGTGAAATTGAACCACGCTGTGCACCTGAAGCCTGATCTGCGGGGTCCTCATGGGTCTGTCCAGTTGAAGTGTGTCGACTGTCATCGCGCGCCGGGCAGGGCGCCCGTTAGTTATGAAAAGGATTGTGGCGACTGCCACACGCTCGAGTTCGACCGGCGGTTCCGGGAGTCCGCTCCACATAAAGAGCCGAAGGTCGTGTATGAGTTCGTCGTGCAGAGGCTGACCGACTACATCGCAGCGCACCCGCGAGAGATTTCTTTAGTCGACGAGCCGGACAAGCGGCTGCCCAGCCGTCCACCGCAGCCGCCCGCGCGCAACGCAGCCGAGTGGGTGCAGCAGCGATTGGTTGACGCGCAACTATTGTTGTGGCGGAAGTCGTGCAAGGAGTGCCACACGATGAGTTATCCGAGTGGTCCCGATGCGCTGCCGGAAGTGGCTAAGGCCGCGATCACCACGCGCTGGCTGCCGCATGCTGAGTTCGATCATGAATCGCATCAATTGGTGGCCTGCACATCCTGCCACACCAAGGCGACGACCAGCCAGGAGACTTCGGACGTGCTGATCCCGGGCATCCAGGTATGCCGCTCATGTCATCACTCGGGGAGTGATGCGGTCGAGGCGCGCTGCTTCGAATGCCACGGTTATCATGACTGGAGCAAAGAGAAGCGGGTTAGCGGGACGTTCACAATTCCGCGGCTCACCGAGTGAAGAAATTGGTACTTGAGTGCACTGTCCCTAATTAAGGGTTGCTGACGGTGTAAAGCTGGCCGTTGCGAAGATAGAGGCGCTCCATTTCTTGACGATTGAACGGCCGGGATCCGCGCCGGTTGAATACGGCGAGCTGGTTGCCATCTTCGTCCACCGCCCGGTCGCGATCGATGCCTTTCGAGACGGCCAGGGCCGGACCTTTGGTGCGATAGGTTGCGATCAATTTCGGCGTCGGGCGCGGGCTGAAACCCAGGTAATTCGGTGTGTCGTTCGGAGCGAATAGCTGCACGATGCGCAACCCGTTTTTTCCATCGGCGACGTACGCAAAAGCGCTGGCGTTAGTCATGCCCAGCTTGACGTCACGGGCGTCGTCGATTTCCCCTCCGGCGTTGAAGACCTGATCGATTCGCGGACGCTCCGGCCGTTCGACATCCACAATCACCAGGCCTTGCTTGCCACCGGCCACATAGGCGTAGGTGCGCGCGACATAGACATTGCGGGCATCTTCCAAGGGTACCGACGCCCCGGGAACAATCCGGGGACGAGCCAACGAAGTTAAATCCAACACTTTCAAACCCTCGCGGTCGACTACGAACGCGTAACGGAACTGGACTGCCACTCCCCGCGCTTCGACTAAACTGATTTCCGACTCGACCTTCGGCGCTAGCGGATTCTCGATATTCACTACCACGAGGCCGCGATTGCACAGGATGTAGGCGTAGTGGCCGGCAATGGTGATGCGGCGGGCTCCGTTCAGGACGCCGTTCGGGTTAAAAGCCAGAGCGCGCTTCAAGAAGTTATTCGCGGGATTACCATCCAGCAGCGTCAGAACGCCAGGACTTTTGCTCTTGAGATTCGGGTTTCCGATGACCACGAGGCCTTCCTCGAGATCGGTCACATAAATGAATCCGTACATCAGGGCGATAGGCTGCTCCTCGTTGGCCGGGATGCGCGTGCGCAGTGGGTCTATCGCCAAGGTAGACGGCGAGCCGACGGCGGTCGCATTTTTCGTTTTCACATAGAACCGCTGGCCCAAGGGCGAAACGGGCGCGGTGACAATTTTCTCGGAAAAGTTCTTGTTGTCGATATTGGCGATGTCGTAGACGCGGAAGCCGCCCTTGCCGAGCGCGGCGTAGAGATATTCACCGCGAACTTGTAGGTCGAGTATGTTGCCGCCGTGATGATCGGCCTCTTCGAGCTCACGGTTGTGCTTGACGAGTTTCGCGTAGTCGTCCGAGTAGACGAGTTTGTGCAGATCGCTGCCGAAAACCGCCGGCGGATCGTCGTGCTCAGCGACGGGAACCGCGTCGAAGCCTTTCGAACCCTCAGCGACGTAGACATAGCGGCCCATAAAGTTGACCAGATTCGTGCCTTGCATGAGAAGCTGGGCCATCCAGGCGTTGTTGTCGCCATCGCGGGAGACGTGACAATCGGTGCACGTTTTGGTTTCGGTGGCGCGAACCGTATGCGGATAATACGGGCTGAATCCGAAGCCGCTAAAGCCCTCGGCGGAAATGGTCTGCTGCGTGTAGTAGAGCCAGTCGCGATTGGCGTTCTGCGAACTGACTACAACGGCGCAAGTGGATCGCGTCGGTGCGATGCGATGGTTGGTGACCGTGCCGTCCACGCCCAGCATATAGATGTCGTCGCGCAGCACCTCGAAATTGTACGAAGTGTAGTTACGCGTCGTTAGGCCCTCGTTATGGAGCATGGGCATCCTTTTGTTCGCGACCATGGGCAAGTGGCAGCCGAAGCAACTGGTGGTCCAAGAAGAGTGACAGGTGTAGCAGGTCATGCGGCTATTGGAATGGGCTAGCGCGGATTCGCCGGTCGCCGCGCTGCCGAAGTTCTGGCCGTCCTTCAGCAGCGTCTTTGCGATGCGCGATTTTGCGCTGAAATGCGGATTGCCGGGTGTGATGGTATCCATCACCTGCACCACTTCCCAAGGCGCGCGGTCTTGGTCGACCATCGGACGCTGATAAAGCTTTTCGTCTTGCCAATAAAAACGGCGCTGGCCCGAGGGCGTTCGCAAGAGCGACATATCTGTGCCGCCCGGAGGCGCAGCAGCGGCCGACGTGCGCAGAGTTGCCTTCTGCGAGATGGTGCCGTGGCAATCGATGCAATCCACTTCCACGGCGTTGCGCGTCTCGCCGTAAAGATTGCCGTTGCCATGATTGTCCTGCGCGAAGTGGCAGTCCTCGCAGTGCATGCCTTTTTCGAGATGAATGTCACGAAGGTGGACGGCCTTCTGGAATTTGTCCTTGTCGTCGGGCGCGACGGTGTGGCTCTCGGCGTCCAGCAGGTTGCCCTTCCGGTCGCGCTTGTAGACGGCGCGGAAGACCCAGCCGTGTCCATGAAAGTCGGCGAATTGCGTGTGCTGGAGCTGCGCGTTGAACTCGGGCATGCCGATCTTTTCCAGGAAGCTGAGGTCGCCCCATAGACCGCGCGCGGCGGCGCCTTCGGGGTTCGCGATCCAACTCCGATAGCGCTGATCGTCGGTCGGGTTGTGCTGCTTAGGCGGGTACATGTGCTCCGCGTCAGTCTCGTTGTCCCACCAGATGTAGCCGAGGTACGACGCCACCATGTTGGTGCCCGGATGGATGTGGCACACGATGCACTGGCTGGTGGGAATGGAAAGCGTGAATTCATGCTTGATGGGATGACCGGGCTCATTGCGAGGAATGGTGGGATCGATCTGCGTGCTGTGGGCTTGATTGCCGTACGCGGCGTAGGGGCCGGAGTGAACCGGCGAGCGATCGTTGGCGTAGATGACGTGGCAAGCCGTGCAGCCGCTGGCGCGATAATCGCCGGGGTGATCGTTGGTGCCGGGCAGGGAAAGGATCGGATCGAGCAAACGCGTTTTCTGCAAGCCGAGGAAAACCGGATCGGTGCGAAGCTCAGTGCCGAGGCCACGATCGCTCAACTTGTCGTCGGGGCGGCCGGGGTCCTCGGTCGGATTGGGATTGCCCATTTCGGAGCGCTCTCCGCCACCGCGCTCGAACACCCGCAGGATGTTTCCGGGCTCGGAGACCTCCCAGCGGCCCAGAGGATCGAGATGCGGAAGCACGCCCTTGGTGCGCGTGAGATCCTGCGACGGCGGCGGGACCGTATTGATGCGCTGCGGCAAGCCGTCGGGCGAATAGCTTTCGCCGAAGCGCGCGTCTTTATAAGGGAAAGCCCCGTTGTTGTAGAGCGCCGCCTGCCAGAGCATCGCGCCATGGGTCATCATGCTGGTGCGCACGGCCCGGACCTCTTGTATGTGGCAGCCGGCTGAGCCGCAGGTTCGATCGGCGACACGAAGGTCGCCAGGATTGACGAATTGGATGTACTCCTTGCTTTCCAGAAGCCAATTGGTGTACGGGCGGATGGGGTTGGCCGAAGAGCGCCACATCTCGGGAATGCGCGGTTGCGGATGCGCCTGCTTTTCGGCCTGCACGTACGTCGCGGAGCCGGGTAAAGCGCCCGCGGGCGGCTGGATATCGGCTGTTCCGCCGTGGCAATCGGTGCAGCTCAGGTGCACGGTGCCGGTGTTGTGCATGGTCGGTGAATCGGTCTGGCCGTGGCAGGCGATGCAGTCGGCGCCCGCCTGCCCCAAAATTAGGGACAGTATACTCAAACCCCAATTTCCAAGCGCGGATTTCCAACGCGACCGTCGGGGAAATAGGTATTTGAGTGCACTGTCCCTAATTTTCATCAGAAGCGGAAGCGGACATTCGCGAAGAGTGAGAACAGAAATCGGCCGGTGGAAATATCACGGAAGCCTTGGAATGGTTCGAAGCCGTTCACGCCTCCGGTGATGACGATGTTCTCCGACAGCGGCGGCCGGTACGACACCCCGAGGCCGGAATCCGCGCCCACGCCCGCATGGATCGGCGATTGGAACAACAGCAGCTCCAGCGGCTGGGTGTCCGCGAAACGAATCAAGTTCAGATTCACGAACCCGCGCAGCTTGGGCGTGATGTCGATGTCCACCCCAGCATTGTATAAGAATAGTCCTGGATTGACGAAGTTCGATTGCCCCTCCAGCTTGCTGGTACGCAGGTCGGGTACCAGGCTCCCGCCATTCTCCAAATCCACACCGGTGCCCGTCAGCCGGACGCCCTCGCGATTCCAAAAGCTGAAAAATCCCCCGGCGAAATTCGGATTGTCGAAGATCGTGTCGAAGCCGCGCGCCGTTCCATCGCGAGGATTCTTGTCGCCGGATGCATAGAAGAACGACACACGGTAACGCAGCCAGTCTCTATCCAACGACAATTCGGCCGCGGCCATCTGGGCATTGATGGCGACGCGGCGTCCGGCCAGTTCGTTGAAGCTGTCGTGCCCCAGCACCTGGTAAAACGCGTGCGTGAGGTTCAGCTTGCCGAAATGCCCGTCGCCCGTGAGCCCGTAGTAGTAAGCGCGGATCGCGTGCGGCTTCACCAGCCCGATGGGCGCCGGCCGCGCCAGAAAATTATTGGTATCGAACTGGAACGACGGATCATCCTTGTTGTAATGAAAGCTTGCCTGGATGGTGTAGCCCGGGATAAAAAAATCCTGACGATATAGGTTGGCGATCATGACCTGCTGGTGTCGATAAGCGAACGTGTTCAGGCCGCTGTTAGTATCTTTTTCGAGCATGGCGAAATATGCCGCGTTGTACTGATACCGGTTGGAATCCAGGTTCCCGAAGATCCGGATACCAGGTTCCTGATCCGAAAAAATAAAGCCGCGGAAATCGCTATTGAAGCTCTGAATGCCGGCCCGCACCGAAATGAAATCGTAACTGCTGCTCAAGTCCTTGATCTTGGCTTCGACGAAGGCTTCCTGAAGTCCCAGGTGCGTATCCAGGCGCGAGTCTCCTTTGCGCACGTCGACATTAACGATGCCGTTCTCCTGGACCTGTAGATAGTTGATGTTGAGCTCAGGCGTGAACTTGATCTGCCAATCGATCGGCCGGAAAGACGTATCGCCGTGAAACAGAGCCACGGAGAACGCCATGTTCTCGCTCATGAAATACTGGCCGAAGCGTCCAAAGAATTCCTGGCTGCCGGCACTCTCGGAACCAAGACCGCTCGGGACCGGAAGCCGTCGGCCGTCAAAGAACGTATCGCTGGCGAGCGTCACGTTTAGGAACGTGCGGTTGCCGATGATCGGCTCGTCGCCTTTCAGCTTGTTGCGATTAAACGGGTCATACCAATGGCTCTTTACGTAAGGCGCTTCTCCGTTGGGGTAGCGCTGATAATCGGGAAACTGATAGTTCCAGCGATTCGGGATGACATTGAAGACCTGGTCGTCAGGCGGGAGCGGCAGCACTGGACGACGTTCGGTGGTATCGGCCGGCGGAGGCGCTCCCAGCGCGCGGCCATAGGTAGAAGGCGTACCGGGTTCGCCAGCCGATGATGTGGGCGCTGGGCCTAATCCCGGGTTGCGCGGAATCGTGCGTACACCTTCCGGACCTGTAGCAACTGCTTTCATCGTGAATTCGAGTGGGAACACCGCGCCGGCCGATAACTCGATCTCCCCTTGCCCGAAAGCCTCAAAGCCGTCGCGAGTCGCTTTCACCTGGTAGCGGCCCGGCGCGAGATTGAGGAAGCGATACGCACCATCGCCCGAGGTCGTCGCTTGGAGACTCCCGCCGGTTGAAAGATTCTGAAGACTGACAATCACGCCCCCGAGTCCCAGCCCAGCGTCAGTGCGGACTATACCTTGGATGGCCGAGGTCGCCGGCACGGTCTGCCGGGGAATTCGCTGGTCTTGCGCACGCGCGCTATCCGACAGCAGCCCGACAAGCAGCCACATCCCCGCCGCCCCGCACCCTCTTCCGAGTCTACCTGTGCCAGACTGTTCCAATAGCCAGTTTGTTCCAATAATTATTAGATGAAAGGCCAAGATAGCAAAGCCGTGGGGGCGGCGCTCGATTCATTTCGGATTGAGCTGCCGTCGTGGGGTTTTGCGAACACCGGAACCCGGTTCGGCAAGTTCTTGCAGCCGGCCGCGGCCACGACCATCGAGGAGAAACTCAGCGACGCGGGCGAAGTCCATCGCTTGACCGGCGCCTGTCCCACCGTCGCGCTCCACGTGCTGTGGGATTTTCCAAACGGACTCGACAGCGTCAAGCAAGTTAAAGCCTTCGCGGGAAAATATTCGGTGCGGCCAGGCTCCATTAATCCCAACGTTTTTCAGGATCAGATTTACAAACACGGCTCGCTGGGAAACCCCGATCCGGATATCCGGCGAGCGGCGCTCGACCACATCCTGGATAGCGTAGAAATCGCCAGGCGCCTGGAAAGCGGCGACATCTCGCTATGGTTCGCCGACGGATCCAATTACCCCGGCACAGCCAACATCCGGCAGCGCCGGGCGTGGTTTGAAGATGGTTTGCGGAAAGTGCACGCGAAGCTCAGCGCGAATCAGCGGATGTTAGTCGAGTACAAGCCCTTCGAGCCGGCTTTCTATCACACCGATATCGCGGACTGGGGGATGGCGTTGACGCTGGCGAAGGCCGCTGGACCGCAGGCCAAAGTGCTGGTGGACACAGGCCATCATTACCCATCGCAGAATATCGAACAAATTGTCGCCTGGCTCCTGACGGACGACATGCTCGGGGGTTTTCACTTCAACGATCGCCGCTACGCCGACGACGACCTAACGCTCGGATCCATCGATCCCTACCAGGTGTTTCGCATCTTCCACGAGATCGCGATGTACGAATGGGAGACCGCAAAACGCGCCGACATCGCGTATATGATCGATCAGAGCCACAACCTGAAGGGCAAGATCGAAGCCATGATCCAGACCGTCGCCACCGCCCAGGAGTTGTATGCCAAGGCCGCGTTGGTGGATCACGAGAAACTGGCGCGCCATCAGAAAAGTTGCGCGCTAGTGGACGCCGAGAACTGCCTGAAAGACGCCTTCTCCACCGACGTGCGTCCGGCCATCGCCGAGTGGCGCCGTGCGTATGGTTTGGCCGAAGATCCGCTGGTGGCTTTTCGAGCCAGCGGCTATCTGGAACGGATTACAGCCGAGCGCGCCGAGAAAAATCGGGCCACCGCGTCGAGCTACGCCTAGATCGTAAAGTCAGGCGACCAGCGAATTCGACTGCCGCTTGGATGCTCTGCCAATCTGTGGTAAATTTGTTCTCCGTCTATGTGGCCTCAAAACTATTTCCCCATCGCGGGCAGCCTGCCTTTTTCGACGCTGGCTGCCGCCGTTCCCATCCTGACCATGCTGGTCCTTTTGGGCTTATTGCGGAAACCGGCCTGGCTCTCAGCTTTGTTTGGACTTTTGGCCGCCGTTGTTGTGGCTGCATTTGCGTACCAAATGCCATGGCGCAATGTGATTGGCGCCGCAACGGACGGCGCGGCCTTCGGCCTGTTCCCCATCGGATGGATTGTCTTTTCCGCTATTTTGCTGTATCGGGTCACGCTCGAGAGCGGAAAATTCGAGGTCATAAAGGATTCCGTCGGCCACCTTACTGACGACCGGCGGCTGCAAGTGCTGCTGATCGCTTTCGCGTTCGGCGCGTTCGTCGAAGGCGGAGCTGGCTTCGGAACGCCCATAGCCGTAGCAGCGGCCATGCTCGCCGGGCTCGGCTTTTCGCCGTTCTACGCCGCCGGGCTTTGCCTGCTTGCGAACACGGCTCCGGTGGCCTTCGGCTCCATCGGAATCCCGATTGTGACGCTCGCAGGAACGACTGGCTTGCCCCTGGACCGCCTCAGCTCCGGTGTCGGGCGCATGTGTTCGCCCGTAGCTCTCTTCCTGCCGGCCTACATCATCCTGGTCATGGGCGGTTGGAAGGCCCTCAAAGGTGTTTTGCCGGCTGCCGTGGTTTGCGGCGGTGCTTTTGGAGTGTTTCAGTTTCTGATCTCGAATTACGTCGGTCCCCAGTTGACCGCCATTTTGGCCGCGATCGCCGCCATGCTTGGACTGGTGATTTTGTTGAGTTTCTGGAAGCCTCACGATTCTTTTGTGCTCGCCAAAGAACATGCCACTCAATCGACGGTCACCCACGCCCACTATCCGGTTGGCGCGCTGCTGGCAGCTTGGGGGCCCTACATCTTGTTGGTGGTTCTCGTGCTTCTATGGAGCTTGCCATGGACGCCTATTCCTAAGCTGTTGAACTCGGCTACGGTGGTGTTCCGCTGGCCTTGGCTGCATAACGAAATACAGCGTATGCCGCCCGTGGTGGCCGCCCCTTCGCCCTATCCGGCGACCTTTAACTTCAACTGGCTCTCGGCGGCGGGGACATCGTGCTTGTTCGCGGCTCTATTCGCCGTTCCAGTGGTGGGTATGAGCGGACGTCAGTTCCTCAAAGCCTTCTTAAATACGTGCAAGCAGCTGGTGCTGGCGGAACTCACCTTGGCCGCGGTCCTGGCGTTGGCCTACGTGATGAATTATTCGGGCGCCACTGCCACACTGGGGTTAGCGTTCGCGGCCACGGGCGCAGCTTTCCCGTTTTTCAGCGCGCTGCTGGGCTGGCTGGGCGTTTTCCTCACCGGAAGCGACACCTCCGCCAACGCGCTTTTCGGCAGCTTGCAGGTGGTAACGGCGAATAAGCTGGGAATGAACGCCGTGCTGATGGCCTCTGCGAATTCGGCCGGAGGCGTGATGGGCAAAATGATCAGCCTGACCAGCGTCGCGGTGGCCTCAGCTGCTACCGGCATGAAACGCGAGGAAGAAACCAAACTGTTTCGGTTTACCGTCCGGCACAGCGTGTTGCTGGCGGTGGTGATGGGGTTTCTAGCTCTCTTTTACGCCTATGTGGCGCCGCAGTTTGCCCCGTAACGCGGAACACCGATTCAAAAAGGCCGCGGGCCACGGTGCCTCCTATAGAAAAAACTGATCCCACAGATGTTTATTCTTTGATATCGGATTTTCTCTATTGTGTTGTATACTAGCCCCAAGTTACTCTAGCTGTAACGTGCATAACGGGGTGCGGCCAGGTTCTTCAAGGGTAGCCGTTCCCGTCGAATAAGGGTACAAGGGGTTCAACAAATGAGAAAAGCTATATCCGCATCTATAGTCATCGCCACGGTGCTAGGTTTGCTATCCGCTGGTTGGCTGTCGGCTTCCCCAGTGGGAAGCGTTTCTGGTTTCGTGAAAGACTCATCGGGAGCCTTGGTTGCCGGCGTCAAGGTCTCGTTGACCAACACGTCAACCAACGCCAAACTGGACACAACCACTAATACGAACGGAGAGTTTCAGTTCCTGCAATTAGCGCCGGCCACTTACTCTCTGGTGGCGGAAGCTCAGGGTTTCAAGAAAATCGACGTTTCGTCAGTCCTGGTCCAAGTGGATCAGATCACGCATTTGGAATTAACCCTTGAAGTGGGAAGCCTCAGTGAGTCGGTTCAGGTGGAGGCGGTGGCGCCTTTGCTGGAGAACGACAAGAGCACGTTGAGCAGCGTGGTGGACAGCCGGAACATCGCCGCCATGCCCTTAAACGGCCGCCAGGCGCTGGATCTGGCATTGATCACTCCGGGCGTCCTGCCGACCGCCGGTGGCACGCAAGTGCTGAGCTTCAATGTCGCTGGCTCGCGGTCGCAGTCCAACATCTACTTGTGGGACGGCGTCAGCAACATGGATACCCAAGTGAACTCCAACCTGAACAATTTCCGCATTGCCGATGCCGTTCAGGAGTTCTCGGTGCAGACCAGCGTTTCGACCGCCGAATTCGGACGCGGTTCGGGCGGGCAGGTCAGTATGGTCACCAAGAGCGGCACGAATGCTTTTCACGGGTCGTTGTTC